>NZ_VPEC01000029.1:0-34754 GCF_013417355.1 Acinetobacter sp. YH12255 | reverse complement strand
AATGTATATCGTTGGCAGAAGAAATTATTTAGACCAGTTATCAAAAACTTCATTGATGACTTTATTCTCGATAAAAATCATCTGCTACCACAGAGAATCTATAAATAATAGTGCGTAAGTCCTAATTCATTTGAATAATGGCCTAACACCTAGCATACGTCTATTTTTTAGACAGTGCAAACTCCTGCACTATTTCGATGATGGCATCCTTGACTCGATTTTATGGGGATTTAAAGTAAGCACGGCGATTCTAGCAAAGCTTGCTGTAAATTTGAGCACCCGCTCCTGAGAAGCGTTGATTTTAGAAAATCAGATAAACAAAACCGACAGATCAGCAACATAAGTTATCTTCACCTACTGGTTTTTAAGAAAATCCTCTCAAAAAACTACAAGATTGTTATTTTGTTTCAACCTGCATTTCTCTTCCAATGAAGCCTTCCTGTAAATGTTCGAGAAAATGAATAACATGGTGATTCGTGAAGGGAAGATTCAGGATATACCTCAAATTATTCAGGTGATTCATGACAGTATTCAATCTTGTGTTTTAGATCATCAACGTGAGGACAGTCGCATCCAAAGCTGGCTGGAAAAATTTGATCACGCCAGCCTGATTGTCGATATGCTTTATAACGATTGTTGGGTTTGCCTTGTGCACGACAAAGTAGTCGGGTTTTTATTGGTCAGTGATACTGGAGAAATCCGGATGCATTATGTCGCCCCACATTGCCAGAGGCTTGGATTTGGCACCAAATTATTTAATCAAATGCATGCAGCATTAGTAGAGAAAAAAATCTATCAGATTGCAGTCAAGTCGACTCAAACAGCCCTCAGCTATTATCAGCGATGTGGATTTGATTCCAGCCCTGCACATTCACAAGATGATGGATCATATCTGTATAAATACGTTTTTTAATCCGCGCCCTGCTCAAAGTTTAATTGATCACGCCCGGTGTGTTTGGCCAGATACAGCTGCACATCTGCAGCTTTCATCAAGGCATGAATATCGGCATATTGATGTTGTGGGCTTATCCAAGCCGCGCCCACACTGACCGTGATCCAGGCTTTGCCATCCGGCCGGTTTAGATGTTCAAATTGTTGTTCCCGAATCTGCTGAATGACACGTTCCAGATATTGCAGGGCAACCTGAATCGGTATATCACCAAGCAGAATGGCAAATTCCTCCCCGCCATAACGCGCCAGATAACCCGATTGAGGCAAGCTGGCCTGAATCACCTTAACCAGGTTTTGTAGAATCTCATCACCCTTTAAATGGCCATAATGATCATTATAATTTTTAAAATAATCAACATCCAGCATGGCAAAAAGCAGTGTGGCATGTGAATGTTGCTGGCTTTGCAAAAACTTCTGCTGGATTTCACTATTTAAAGCACGCCGGTTAAAAGCACCGGTCAGCGCATCAATCTTCATCTGATGTTCCAGTTTGGCATTTAGTTGATGCAGTTGCTGGGTACGCTCTTTGACTTTTTGATCAAGCGAACTGTTGAGCTCGATGAGGTTAAAATTTAGCTGTTCTGTCTGATAAGTTTGATGCGCATAGTGTCTAGACTGCTGAAACATAATCAACAAGGCATATAAACTGGTGGAAATGAAAGACAAATGTGTGGTTTGAATAACATTAATCAGCAAGAGATAGTCATTTAAAAATGTCAGACACAAGAAAATAATGGCAAACAGATTCAGGCGTGAATACGGTTGCTTATCACGTAGGGTCTGATAAAACCCGTACATGAAATTCCCAATAATCACCAGACCATAAATCGCACTATAGAGCGCAAGACGTTCAAATAACTCGGGGGTAGAAAATAGCGTCACACTGATATTCAAAATCAATAAGACGATCGCAATATAATAAATCAGCGGTTTTAAATAGCGCTGATTAAACAGATGCATATAACTGAGGAAAAACAATACCGCCAGAAACGTAAACAGATACTCTAAACGTGTTCCCCATAACCAGTCGATATTGGTAAATACCGAATAGGCATAGGGCGCTGAAAACATATTATGCAGGGCCAGAAAGATAATAAAACAGCCAAACACAAAAATGCTTTTGCTATTACGCTCTTTCGATCCTCGAAATATTGAAAACAGGATATTGAAAACACCCACCCCGAGTACTGCGCCACAGGCCATGGCAATACTCATCATCAACTGCTGGAATTGACGATTGACTGTACCTGCGACCCCAATCTGCATTGGGCGTTCCAGCCCTCCATGCAAATGAGTGTAATTCGAGGCCTGAATGCTTAAGGTAATGTATTCACTGTCTGCAACGAAATAGCCAATCCGGGGGGCTTTTTCAGTGATCTGCTGTTCAGGTGTTTTACTGATTTGCCCAAGCCGGACAATAAACTCGCCATTTACATAGACCCGATAAGCGCCATATTGAGCAGGAATCCGAATGGCAATCCGGCGTCCGATAAATTCTTTAGGAATTTTATAATGGCTAATAAATGTGCCATAACCAATATTTGAGTTGGTCAGTATTTTAAAAGAAGCCGGCAATTCCACTGTTTTTGATAACAGTACGGAACTTGGCTGGACAATAAACTGGCTCGGATAAAATAACCATTTCCCCTGCAAAGGGCTGCTGCTGTGTTCGCTAAAATGAATTTCAGAGATATGATCACGGAACTGCTGCTGCACCCCGGGGGATGTGGCAGCGATCTGGGCAGATACTGAAGTGCTCATCAAGATGCCCCAGCTTATGGCCCAAACCCACATTACAAAATAGACATTCCTTATCACGTTTTGCAAAGACAGTAGTTTCCTGAAAAAGAGCTTTATTCTTCTTATAATCTACTTGGAATATCAGGGAGTTCAAATATTTTTTTGTAGTTTATCGGAAGAAGCCCCCAATACTGAGACTTCTCCCGATCAGCATTCACTCATGATACTGAATGAATCTTATTTCAATGAATTAATCACGTGTTTTTACATCAAACAGTTCAATTTCAAAAATCAGGTCTGAATTGGCTGGAATCACTTTGCCCATTTTACGTTCGCCATAGGCCAAATGTGCCGGCACCAGCAGTTTACGTTTACCGCCCACTTTCATGCCCAAAATGCCCTGATCCCAACCTTTGATCACACGGCCTGTTCCGATCACGGTTTCAAAATAATTACCGCGATCAATCGATGAATCAAACTTGGTTCCATCTTCTAGCCAGCCGGTATAGTGTGTGGTAATCAGCGCGCCTTTTACCGCCTCTTTCCCTTCGCCTACTTTTAAATCAATAATTTCAAGTTCGTTAATCATACTTATTTACCTGAGATTGGCATAAATTCAAAAATCAGTATAAACCGGATTGATTGATTTTTTTAGGCTTTAGTCCTTGATGGATTAAAAGCTGAGTTCCTGAATATTCTGATCATTGAGTAAATGCAGGGTGAGTTTTTGATGGTTTTTGGCCGATCCCATCAGCACCCATCTTCCGCTAATCTGCTGCTCAACCTTGCGCTGTGAAGAATGCATGACTTTTAGCTTATATTGTTTGAAAAGCGATTCATAATGGTTGAGCTCATGTTTCTCAAAAGGACAGACAATTTCGTAATTACGTTCCTGATTCAGCGACTCGATCCCGCGCTGTACATACATCAGTAGAACCAGCACCACCATGACCATTAAAGTGGCCCAGATACTCAGGATTTCATAACCCGCACCGGCTGCCATGCCCAGTGCTGCAGTCATCCAGATGGTGGTGGCCGTGGTAATTCCTGAAATACGGTTCTCATCTTTGAGAATGACCCCTGCCCCTAAAAAGCCTAGCCCCGTCAGGACATTGGCCGCCAGCCGGTCAGGATTTTCCACACCTATTTTCAGGGAAATGATAGTAAACAGACAGGAGCTGAGACTGACCATGATCATGGTACGCAGTCCGGCAGATTTACTGTGATATTCACGTTCTGCACCAATAATGGCCCCGATCGCGACGGCCAGCAGTAAATCATAAAGTTCATGGTACATGACACAACCCTGAGTATTTTTATTCCTCAGGTATACGCAATTTAAGCGACAGGATACAAGTCCAGACGTGCATCCTTATGCGTCCTTATTGTAACTGTTCCCACTCGACCAGCACCTGCCCCTGATCGCCAATCAGAGTCCATTCACCATCCATCACATTGAGCTGTAACTGCATGGTGCGTGCACATAATTGTGGCAATGCATCGGTGGTTGTAGTCGATAATTTCCACACCTCCACATTCTTTAACGTCTTTAATTTGCTGCTGCGCTTATACCATTCATCTACCGCAGAACCATAGGTCACCACAGCCACTTGCTTACAACGCGCACTGGCTTTTTTGACTTTATCTTCATCCGGGCTACCGACTTCAATCCATTTCACCAATTGACCAGTGAGGTCTTTTTCCCACAAGGCCGGCTCATCGGTTTCAAACAGATCCTTGGTAAATTCCAGCGTTTCATCGGCATAACGCGCATACGCCAGAATACGCACCATCAGGCGTTCAATGGTTTCTGAAGGATGCAGCGCCATCGTCAACTGATAATCTGCATAACGGTGCGTATCCATATCTGCAATATTCAAATCAACCTTATAAATCGTCGCTTTTAACGCCATAACACAATCCTCAAATTTGGCGCCTAGCATATAAGATTTAGCAGTATTTTGCTGAACAGATTTAGGTCAATAACTCATTCAGTGCACTGGAAACAGTACTATTATTTTTCCGGATCAATACGGCATTGCATCAACGTGCTTTCAAACTCCAGCCAATCGCGTGACTGTTGATAAATCACTTCGATCCGGTTATCAATACCTGCCTCGACCGACTGATAATTAAACTGTTCCGGATTAAAATTAAAGCTTTTCCAGCCCTGATCGGTATTAAAAATTCCTTTGATTCTGAGCCAGTCTTTTTGTTCACACAGCAAGTCGAGCAAATCATAAAAATGAAATTGCCAGCGTTTTGGCAACTTCCAGCCCGCAACCTGATAGCCCTGCGCGCTTTCCACATAATGATAAGGCAGCTGCTGAATCAGCACGGGTACCTCTGGGGAAGGATTGATCTGTTGCTGTTTTAATAAAGGCTGGAGCTGACGTACAGAACCTTGATAATCCTGTTTAATCTGCTCAATACTCAGCTGTCCCTGCTCTGTGCACAACCACTGCTGGGCATAGACTTGATATTCCGCCTGAAGCTGCGTAAGCGCAGCATGATCTTCGGCTGTCATTAAATCTGTATGTGAAATCACCACAATCTGCGCGGCCTTAAGCTGATCTGCATACAGATTTTGCTGTGACCAATCCTGATCATGCAAACGTGAACCATCGACCACCGTGACCAAAGCCTGCATGTTTAAATGACTGTGCCAATGCGGTTCCGTCAACTGTTCTAACAATTGTGCAGGATGTCCCAGCCCGGTCGGCTCGATAAACAGCCGATCCGGTTTCACTTCGGACAGTAAACGTGACAAGGCAATCTGCATCGGCAACTGACTACTACAACATAGGCAGCCACCCAGTAATTCCTTTACCGCATAGCCTGAATCTTGTGGTAATAACTGCTGATCCACCCCGATCTGACCGAACTCATTCATCAGTACGGCCCAGATTTCCTGTTCAGGTTTCTGCTGTAATAAATGCTTAAGCAGTGTGGTTTTACCCGCCCCCAAAAATCCAGAAATGATATGGACAGGAATCGGCTGTGCTGCGGACAGAATTTTCAAAATTGGTTCTCAAGAAATTAAATAGACAAGATCATGCCCTGTATTATAGGACACAGCATGGTTGTAGAGACATTTTCTTGCTCAATGGCGACTTGAAACCATCAGTTTATAAGTTAAGCGAATTATCCCAAATAGAGAATCCTGATGTTTATTCATATTTAAAATTCAGCTTTTTGAAACATTCATATACATTTTCATTAAATAGAACACTGCATAATTAACAGTAATTAAACAACTTTCTGCATTGTGTATATGCTAAGTTATTCACTCCGTGTCGCTTTTGTTAATTGATTTGCTCATCAAAATTTCAGTGCTTAGGATGAACTCCTGTCGAATTGATGTGATGGTCAGCTCGGCAAATTACATGACATAAATAAAGGATGCCAAAAATGAAATATGCACAAATCTTACTTGCAACAACGCTTACTGCTGCTGCAGCCACCAGCTTTGCCGCGACTGAAACAACAAACGCAAATACAAACACTGAAGAAAAAGTGATTGTCAGTACCCAGGAATTGCCTGAGTCAAATGCTCCGGTTGCTGGCGCAAATGCAGAACAACCAGCTGCATCTGAAGCTGCTGCAGAAAGCGCAACACCTGCACAACCTGCAGCACGTTAAGTGATTTAACGACGGGTTAAATGATCAAAGAAAATATCAGGGCAGTATTTCTCCAGTAGGCTTAGCCTGTACTGCCTCATATTGATCGATGCTGAATCATGCTTTGCGCGGGTTCAGCATTTTTGTTGACTAGATTTAAATGCCCATCATAGTTAAAACTGATCACAGGATTGAGAATGACTATTGAATTATTTTAACTTTATCATTTAAATTCAATAATTTAATTAATAAAAATCTATTTAAAATTAATATTATTGATATAGCTCAACTACTATCGCCTAACTTGTTTACAACTCAGAACTGTCCCTTAATAGATTGAAATGCAAGTCGATTGAATGGACATTCACTATGAGCAATACCAATTACAGCACTGATGTAGCAATCCTCGGCGCTGGGCCTGTAGGCTTAACCATTGCCAACTATCTGAGCAAGCAAGGCGTGAGCGTCACGATGGTCGAGCAACTGGATAGTTTGATTGATTATCCACGTGCCATTGGGATCGATGATGAATCTTTGCGTACCATTCAATCCTTAGGTTTGGTCGATCAAGTCTTGCCCCATACCACGCCCAATCATGCCATGCGCTTTTTAACACCTAAGGGTCGCTGTTTTGCAGATATTCAGCCTTTAACCCGCGAATTCGGATTTTCACGCCGTAATGCCTTTATTCAGCCACAAGTCGATCAGGTTCTGCTTCAGGGCTTAAAACAATATAAAAATACGCAGGTGCTGTTCTCACGTCAATTGACCCAGTTTAGTCAGGATGCCGAGGGTGTAACGCTTAACCTGCAAAACGAACAAGGGGATACAGAAACAGTCCGTGCCCAGTACCTGATTGCCTGTGATGGCGGTAACTCTTATGTACGCCGCAATCTGGGCATTGCTTTTGAGGGTGAAACTGCGCCGAATCAATGGATCGTGATCGATCTTGAAAATGATCCGCTTGCGACACCGCATATTTACCTGTGTTGTGATCCGGTACGTCCTTATGTATCCGCCGCATTGCCCCATGGAATTCGCCGTTTTGAATTTATGGTTATGCCGGGTGAAACTCAGGAAGAACTCAGCAAACCGGAAAATATTGCCAAATTACTGGCCAAAGTGCTTCCAAGTACCGATGGCATCGAAGTGATCCGTCAACGTGTTTATACGCATAATGCCCGTATTGCGGACAAGTTCCGGGTAGACCGCATTTTACTGGCAGGTGATGCTGCGCACATTATGCCCGTCTGGCAAGGTCAGGGTTATAACAGCGGGATGCGGGATGCCTTTAACCTGGCCTGGAAAGTCGCACTGGTGGTTCAAGGCAAAACCGGCCCAGAACTTTTAGATTCGTATCAGATTGAACGTAAAGACCATGCCAAAGCCATGATTGATCTGTCCGTGATGGCCGGTCATGTATTGGCACCACCGAAAAAGTGGCAAGGTTTTGTCCGTGACGGTATCGCCTATGCCCTGAACTATATCAAGCCGATCAAACAGTACCTGCTGGAAATGCGCTTTAAACCGATGCCGAAATATCATGATGGTGTGCTTTTGAGCAACGGCGCCAAAAACTCTCCAATTGGCAAAATGTTCATTCAACCTCAAGCTCAGCTGGCTTCGGGTGAAACAGTGTTACTGGATGAAGTCATCGGCAATGATTTTGCCATTATTGCCTGGGGTGTCGATCCAAAATGGGGCCTGAGTCCAGAGACACTGCAACAGTGGAAAACACTCGGTGTGAAATTTATTCAGGTCATTCCGGCAGTGCAGTTACAAAATACCCAGCGCCAACAGTTTGAAGATGTCATCACCATTGGTGATAGCGGCACAGAAATTCGCTCCTGGTTTGGCAATACTTCCGATTCAGTGGTGATCTTGCGTCCTGACCGTTTTGTGGCCGCACTGGCCATTCCACAATCACTGGAAAACACCAGTCAGCAACTGTTTAAAAAGCTGTACCTAAAATAATTTTAAGGTCATTTTTTACCACGCTTCGGCGTGGTTTTTTATTGTGATGAGATATCCAGATCAAGTGATACAGAACGATGAACTAAACTCGGTAGTCTTGAAACCACGGCATGTCTTTCAGGGAATCACGAGAGGCCATCTGCTGCAAATAGGGTCTTAACTCGTCAAATGGCGGTAAAATTTTCGCAGAGATCGCAAAGATCAAACAATAGGCAGCATATAAGTCTGCTGCGGAAAATTCTTCACCCAGCAAATAGGGATTGGCCTGGCTTATGCCCTGTTTCAGAAAATCAAATACTGCTGTTTCATTGCCGAAACTTAAACTTCTGCGGTTTTTTTCAATATTTTCTGGCGAAACCTGCAAATTTTTTAGATCGATATATTCGGTGAAGGGCCCATGACAGAAAAATATCCATTTTAAATATGCCCCACGCTTGGGTTCATCCAAAGCAGGTGCCAAGCCTTTATCAGAATACTTATCTGCCAGATAGATAAAAATGGCGGCCATTTCTGAAATGACAATCTCCTGATCGACCAGACAGGGAACTTTTCCTATCGGATTAATCTGTAAATATTCAGCTTGATGCATATATTCATAGGACACTTCCACCTGCTCAATCTGGTCTTCAATCTGCAATTCTTTCAATAAGGGCAACAGGGTCAGGCCCCGTGATCGTGGATTGTTATAGAGCTTCATCATATTGCTTTAACCATTTTTTATTTTTAGAGCTTCAGTATAAAACGGTTTTCTGTGTCAATTTACGTAGATGTGCTACAGATCATTTCTGTCGCACAGCTTTTAAAATATAGGCAGACCAAAGATGCAAATCTTAAAAAAGATCGACACAAAACTTTTCTTTTAAGACTTTTAAAATCAGATCAATCACCACATGTTTTTGGTCTTTACGATAATTGGCATATAGCCCAATCATGGGCAAAGGTTCAAGGGTCTTTTTGACCACGATATTATCGCCGAGTAATGGAATCACATAGGCTGGTACCAGACTCCAGCCCACGCCCATTCCGACCAGATTGACATTGAGCAGGATATTGGTCGAATGCTGCACCACATTGACCTTCAATTTGGACTGTTTAAAAAAGTCTTGAATAATTCGATGCAATTGTGGTGAAGCCTGTTCATCACTAATGACAAAATCCTGATTTTCAAAGCTCTTAATACTGACATGTGGCAGGGTCGCAACCGGAGAATCTTTAGGCACAATCAGGGTTAAAGGTTCATCAAAAATCCGGATCGAATCAAACTCGCTCGACTGTCCCGGATAGCGGGTAAAAGCAATATCAATATGGCCTTTTCTTAAAGCACTAAACTGCTCAGCGTCAGTCAAACTATGAAATAGTGCTTTCAGTTCAGGAAAATGTGCGCGGATATTGGGCATGATATAGGGAAAGACTTTCATTTCCGCAACCGGTACAAATCCGATATTCAGCTGATCCTGATGTGCATTGGCAATCTGTCTGGCAGCGTGGATCGCACGTTCTGCATGTTCCAGACTGAGCAAAGCTTCTTTTAAAAAAACCTGTCCGGCCTCGGTCAGGTTGACCTTACGGTTATTTCGCTCCAGTAACTGTACGCCTACCTCACGCTCCAGATCCTTGATTTGCTGACTTAAGGAAGGCTGTACAGTATTCAATTTTTCC
Source organism: Acinetobacter sp. YH12255 (assembly GCF_013417355.1). NCBI lineage: Bacteria > Pseudomonadati > Pseudomonadota > Gammaproteobacteria > Moraxellales > Moraxellaceae > Acinetobacter > Acinetobacter sp. YH12255. Next base: position 24,809 of record NZ_VPEC01000029.1, on the reverse strand, counting down.
GCAGCCCGGGTAAAATTCAGTTCCTCGGCCACAGTGACAAAATAACGTAAATGTCTTAATTCCATTTTATGCTTCCTGATTTTCCGGTGCGTGTATTGGTCTTTTGGCCACATACTGACGATAAACCAAGATCGTCACAATGACGAGTGCAGCACTCGACACATACATCGCTTCAAAGCCCCAATAGGCGATCAATAGGCCCATCACCACGGAGCCTACCGCCAAACCCAGATCAAACAGGGTAAAGAAGGTTGAAATCGCATGTCCCATACGCTGCTTATCGACAGATTGAATTGCGAGTGTCTGCAGACATGGAAATAATGAACCATAACCGATCCCCACAAAGACCGCTGATAACCAGAGCGTCCATTGATTGGATATCAGACTCACCATGACTAGGCCAATCGCAAAGAAAATAAAGGAAGGATAAATGACAGCACTTGGTCCCTTACGATCATAGATTTTCCCGACCCACGGCCGTACCAACAGCATCGAAGCCGCAAATACAATAAAAAATACGCTGGTATAAGCCAAAAGCTGCTTGCTTTCACTAAATGCCGTGATAAAACTCATGATGCCCGAATAAGCAAATGCCGTCAGCAACGCCACACAGCTTACCGCCAGGACTTTCACTTCCAATATATCTTGTAGACTCAATTTGGTTTTTCCTGTGCCGATCCGTCTTGATTTTGGCAGTTCGGTAATTTTCAGCATCCAGCAGAAAATCAGTCCCAGAGAAATAATAATAGCCAGAATCCCAAATAAGCTTTTAAAGCTGGTGAATTGAATGACGGTCAAGGCCAGCAATGGGCCAAATACCACCCCCAGATTGGTCGACATGACAAAATAGCCCATGCCCTCGCCTTTACGCTGTTCTGGAATAAATTCATTGGCCACCGGAACCGCCACCGTGGTCAAAATACTGAACCAAATGCCATGTAGAAATCGCACCAACAACAGTGACCACAAGCTATCAATGAGCAAATAGCCAAAGGCAAACAGCGCAAAAATCACGCCTGCACCGCGCATCGAGATTTTCTTGCCCAGTTTTTCGATGATCATGCCGGAAAAAGGCCGAACTGCAATTGATGATGCCAGAAACAAGGTCAGTGCCAGACCCGCTTCTTTGACTGAGCCCCCCAAATCTTTCATGATGTAAATCGGCAAGATGGTCAGTAAGGCAAAATAATAAACAAACAGAAAAAAGTTATTGCATAAGCACAAGATAAATGAGCGATTCCATAAACGCTCGGGGCTGAGAGACATAAAAACCAACTTTAAGAAAAATAGACCAGGCTCAGGCTTGAATTACAACAGGATGCAGCACTAACCCAACCAGCGCCCGGATGTAATTTTCATCCGGCATACGATTGAAAAAAATAATCTGGTAATGGATCGGGCCGTACAAACTGTCCAGCATTAAATCAAAAGGATAATCCGCGCGAATCTCGCCACGCTCAATCGCTTGCTGAATCAGTTGATGAGTCTGCTGTCGACGCGGCAATAAATATTGCTGAAAGAATTCACCGGCCAGTTCACGATGATTGGCGATTACCACCAGTAAAGCCCGACCAATCGGATGGTTGAGGGCCTGAGACAACAAGCTTAGCTGTCGAATCAGATTACTTTTCAGGTCATTTGCAGGATCAGGCTCAAAGACTGAGACCGTATGCTGTTTGAAGGTATCTAGCACCAGCTCCGATTTATGCTTCCACCAGCGATAAATCGTAGATTTTCCCACCCCAGCTCGTGCTGCAACAGCCTCAATAGTCAGTTGATGATACTCTCCCTCTGCCAATGCATCGGCAACCGCTTGCAAAATACATTGCTGTCGTCGTGAGCTTTTTTCGTCATGATTCATAAAGTCTACTTATCTTCAAACACAATCGATACGATACGTATCGTTTTATATTAGAGCAAAAAACGATAAAGCTCCAGACATAAACTGAAATTAAGGCAAAAAAGACTCTCTTATAAAGTCATGCTGATCAGTTAAAGAATTTAAAAATAGACGCTTTAACTGCTTAGTCATTCATGATGGAGTCTTAAGGTTTTAAATCAAATATTTTCAATATCATTTGTTACTTTGATTTCATTCAAATGAGCAGCGGAACTTCGCAAGGAAGGCATCTTGCAGTCATATTCCTCACCGCAAAACTCGTCAGCCACCCTCGACTCGTAAATTTGTCATGGAGACCATCATTTTTTAAATCTTGCGGTGCAATACACCCCATGCCTCAAACAGTTGCGGATGACTTTTCCACCTATCACATATAATCCTCAATTTAAAAAAGAAAATGCCAGTCAATTGGTTAACTGACTGGCATTACTCTTATGAAGATGTTTTTAAATCACCGCTTAACTCTGTGCAGTCTTTTTATAAATACTGCATGAAGGATGATGATTCTCTTGCAAACGCGCGACTTTACGCTGTTCGGCTGCTTCAAAACGGCAACGTTTCCAGTCATTGTCCAGGTTCAAAGCCGGAATCTGTTTCGGTTTGCCATTTTCATCTACGGCCACCATAGTGAAATAACAGCTATTGGTATGGCGTACCGTTCTTTTTTGAATATTCTGCGCTTCTACACGAATCCCGATTTCCATCGAGGTGCGACCAACATGGTTGACACTGGCCAAGAAAGTTACCAGCTCACCCACATGAATTGGTTCCTTAAAGTTCACCTTGTCTACCGATAAGGTCACGACATAACTGCCCGAATAGCGACTCGCACATGCATACGCCACCTGATCCAGTAATTTCAGAATGGTTCCACCATGAACATTTCCTGAAAAATTTGCCATATCTGGCGTCATGAGAACTGACATCGTTAACTCTGACTGGTCATCTGACACTGCTGCAATTTGATCTAAAGGGGCCATCGTTTTCTTTGAACTCTTTGAATGACAAGGTTATCGCTTATTATTATAGCGTTTTTAACATGAATAAAATGTTCAATTCGGCAAATGAAGCATCATAATTATTGATATAGAAACTGCACTCATACAGAAAAAAATATATTTAACAGATCTCAAGGCTCAGCAAGAAGCTAAGTTCCAAACAAATAAACACTTATTGATCCAAAGCATCTGCTTACCCAGCTCAAGTTTTTTTCGGGCCGCTCTCATTTTGCAAAAAATAATTCAAGATGTTGGATAAATCATTACTGATTTAGCGCATGAGTGGTTTTAACATTTCCTGGGCGACATTTTCATAGCTGAGAATTTGCTGACCATCCAGTGTGGTAGTGACCGTGAAAGAACCATCTTGATGTGCAGCTGTCACTGTAAAAATATAGTGTTCAAATTGCGCCAACTTGACCTGATGTCCAATTTTAATCTGATTCATTGTCGTTACATCTATTCATTAATCTTTCAAAGCACATTCTGTCATGAACAATATTTAAATATTTGATCAACTTAAGTATAGGAATAATAATATTAAAATTTCGACTTAGAAAAGCAATACTTATTCCAAAAAAAATATAATTTATAATTCAACAACTTATAGTCAAAATAAAGTTTATCTCTCCTGAAAATTCTGGCCAATTCATATGCAGAAACAATGATTTAATCTTTTATAACGATCAGCCAGTGTTAAGATCAGAATCTGGAAAGCATAGGGATGCAATAGCTTTGCCTACCTGGTTCGATCTCATAAAAAATGAACAAAAAAATTTAACCGCAATATGCTTTAGGGCTGCTGCTGTTCCTGAGCCACAAAGAGCGGAATATGATGGCCGCGAGCATAATTATATTTTTGATAAGCGAGAGAAATATCCATCAGTTTTAACTGTGCAGCATCAATGCCGGCCTGCATGGTTAATTCTCTGCCACGTACATCAAAGATATGTCCTTTTTCCCGTAAATCGGGCTGGATCACCACATCGGCATGCTTTAATTCTTCTTGTGCCAAGTGTTGCTGCATAATATTAATATTCTGGTTAAACAGTCCCCAGACATTACTGGTTTCCGTATGAATAGGCTGTGCCAGAATATCAACCGCAATCACAATATCTGCTCCCAGCTCACGTGCCACATTCACCGGTACCGGGCTGACCAGCCCGCCATCGACATATTCTTTTTCTTCAATTATTGTTGGAATAAACATACTCGGAATCGACACTGAAGCACGTACTGCCTGTCCAGTATTGCCATAATTAAAAACGACTTTCTTGCCTTCTTTTAGTGCTGTGGCCACCACAAACATCGGGATTTTCATGGCTTCTAGTGGAGTTTGATCGACTTGTAAATTGACATAGTCTTCTACTTTTTTGCCATCAAAAAAACCTTTTCGATCCAGTTTGATATCGCGTACATCGGTTGCTCGCATGCTCAAGGCAATATTGCGCAGCTCAATCGCCGGTTTACCACTGGCATAAATAGATCCGACGATGCTGCCCGCACTGGTTCCAACAATAAAATCCGGACGAATACCGGCCTGTTCCAGTACTTCGAGCGCACCGATATGTGCATAGCCACGCGCACCACCACTGCCTAAAACGAGAGCAATGACCGGACGCTGTTCAGTTTGCTTGATCTTTTCAAAATCAATTTGATTCGGACGTGCCTGAGCTTCTCCACGTTGCGCAGCGGGTTGTAGATGATTGGTAGCCGACTGGACTGTCATCGGTGTGGTTTGACAACCACTCAGGCCGAATGCACCCAGTGCCACAATACTCAACACATATTTCTGCATGTAGAGAATGTCCTCATTAACTTAAAGCAGCATAGTGTATAAACACCTGCTTAAATAATCTGTAGAATTTCGTAAAATTGTCATACAGTTCGGGTAGTTTGTCTTCATTTTCCCCTTCATGCTATGTCAGTCATTTCACTGTACCGGATTTTTCTGATTTTCCTGCAACTGGGCTGTATTTCATTTGGCGGGCCAGCCGCACATCTGGTATTTTTTCACCGCAAATTTGTGATGCAACTACAATGGCTCAATGATACCCAGTACAGTCAACTGGTGGCTTTGGCGCAGCTTTTACCGGGTCCGAGCAGTAGTCAGGTGGGTTTGTCTATCGGATATCTGCAACGTGGTTATCTAGGTGCATTGATGGCATGGCTGGGATTCACCCTGCCCTCGATCATACTCATGACTGGTGTCGCGCTACTGGGTCAACACTATGTTCATATTCTAAACTCAAATAGCTTTCATACCATTCAGCTCATTGTATTTTCTGTTATTGCCTGGGCATTCTGGCAGATGCTGCAAGGCTGCTGTAAAACGGCCTGGCAATATGCAGTCCTGCTGCTGTCTGTCATATTATTGACGGTAATTTCGGTGAGTTATAACCAGATTCTCGTCATCATCCTCGGTGCAATTTGTGGAATGTTGATGGGATATTCTTCCAGATTAAATCCGAACAAGCCCAAAGACAGTGACAGTACTGAAATCAGCTCGCCTTATCTGCAATCTGCTGCTGCACCCTACTGGCTGCTGGCATTTATCTTGCCATTTTTGCTGCTGCCCCTAGCGGATAAACTATCGAATGGGTCGGGCCTACAATTCCTGAGTGATTTTTATCAGACCGGTTCGCTGGTTTTTGGTGGTGGTCATGTGATTTTGCCCTTACTCCATCAGGATTTTGTCGCGACTGGCATAGTGAATGCGCAATCTTTTGATCTTGGCTATGCATTTGCCCAGCTCATGCCCGGGCCACTATTCAGTTTTGCTAGTTATATTGGCGCTGTGCTGCCGTGGACGCCCTATGTCTGGCTGAATGTACTTTTAGCGACCTGTGCAATCTTTTTACCCTCATTTTTTCTGATCTTTGCCACCTTGCCCTACTGGTCATGGCTGCTGCAGCAACGGCTGATTCATCAGGCCGTGATGGGAATTAATGCAGCGGTAGTGGGTTTGTTACTGGCTTTGCTCCTGAATCTGTCACAACGTTATTTTAACAGTATCTCCGACCTGCTGTTCGTTGTGGTAATGATTGCTTTACTCCGTTCAAAATTACCAGTCTGGTGCAGCCTGATTCTGGGTTTTATCCTTTATCAAAGTTATTTGAATTTCTTTTAAAATACTCCAGCCATAAAAAAGCCCTGAACGATCAGGGCTTTTTGCTTTGCAGGGTTACCAGATATCAGATTTGACCTTGTCTTTAAACTTAGGATGATTATCCAGTTTAAACTCAGGTTCTTTCACGCCACGCTTCAACTGACCGGTATAGTCTTTGAGTAGCATGAGCAAGAATGGCATCAGCAACAGAATCGCAATCAAGTTAATACTTGCCATGATGCCCATAAACAGGTCTGCCATATTCCAGATCAATGGCACACTGGCGACAGAACCGAAATAGACCATGATCAACACAAAAATCCGGAAGATCAGCATGACCCGGCGATTGTTATTAATGAACTGAACGTTTCCTTCGGCATAGGCATAGTTACCAATAATCGAAGAATAGGCAAATAGGAACAGGATCAAGGCCAAGAAATCATCACCCCAGGCACCAATCTGGCTTTCCAGCGCCATCTGAGTCAGGGTCACGCCTTCAAAACCGGCATTTTCATACAGGCCCGAGACCAGAATAATAATCGCAGTACATGAACACACCACAAAAGTGTCTACAAATACCCCGAGCATTTGTACCAGACCCTGATTGACCGGATGCTTCACATCAGAGGCTGCGGCAGCGTTCGGTGCTGAACCCATCCCGGCTTCGTTAGAGAACAGACCGCGTTTGATCCCCATCATCATGGCCATAGAGATCATGGCACCAAAGAAACCACCCGCGGCAGCTTCAAACTCAAAGGCTTTACTGAAAATCAGCTGAAAAATGGAGGGCAAGACATCGTAGTTGATCACGGCAATATACAAGGCCACCGCCAGATAAAGCACGGCCATAAAAGGCACAAAGCTTTCAGCGACTTTCGCAATCCGTTTAATCCCGCCAAAAATAATCATAGCCGTGATTAGAACCAGGAACAGACCGACCCATGATATTTCCAGATTCAATCCACCTAAGGGCAGCAGCAGGTTCGCCTGATCCCAGCCCCAGGCATGCGAGGTTGCGCCGCTAATTGCATTGGCCTGAACCGCATTAAACACAAAGCCATAGGTCGTGATCAATGCAATTGCAAAGACAATCCCGAGCCATTTCTGTTTTAGCCCCTGAGTAATGTAATACGCGGGGCCACCACGGAATTGCTGGTTTTTATGATCGCGCACCTTAAACAATTGCGCCAATGAGGATTCCACCAAAGCAGAGCTCATACCTAGAAATGCAGTAACCCACATCCAGAACACCGCGCCCGGCCCGCCAATCGCAATGGCAATTGCCACACCCGCAACATTACCCACTCCGACCCGGCTTGCAAGACCAGTGACAAAGGCCTGAAACGGGGTAATCCCGTGTGTATCCTGAACCTTGCCACGGCTATTTTTCATGACTTTCATGCTGTGCCAGAACAAACGAATTTGTACTGCACCGGTCATGATCGTATAGAAAATACCGACTGCGACCAGAAACACCACTAGAAAGTCCCATAAAGGGCCATTCAGGGCATTAATCCAGCCAAGCAAGGTTTCATTTAACTGATCATTCATGTCACATCCTTATGAGCCTATGACTCATCGTATCAGGCATAAAAATTATGCAAAAAACTTCAAAATCATCTGAATAACAGTAGCATTGATTAAGTCAACGAAGAACGCCCCACATAATGGAACGATCAGGAAGGCCTTATGCGACGCACCATACATATTGGTAATCGCCTGCATATTGGCAACCGCTGTTGGAGTTGCACCCATACCGAAACCACAATGACCTGCTGCAAGTACCGCAGCATCATAGTTCTTGCCCATCAGGCGGAAAGTTACAAAACCGGCATACAAAGCCATGGTGATGGTCTGTGCACCCAGAATTACCATCAGTGGTCCTGCAAGGTCAGCCAATTGCCATAATTTCAATGATAACAATGCCATCGCCAAGTACAGCGACAATGAAGCATTACCGAACACATCAATGGCACGATCGAAAATCTGAACTTTGAAAATACCTTCCAGTACATTACGCAGGATGACACCACCCGCCAATGCCCACACGAATGTTGGCAGTTCAAATGCAGTACCTTTACTGAAACCCGTCATAAACTCTGCAAAAGCCAAACAGCCTGCAAATAGACCCAAAGTCGTGATTGCATTATCTGCGGTAATTAAACGCACCTGATGCGGATATTCAAATGGAATATATTCGGTCGAGTTGATATCCATTGGCGTGCTATCACGCTTTTCGATTTGTTGATCCGTACGTGCAATTGCGAGATTATGACGGTTAATCAGCAATTTTGCTAAAGGACCACCAATAATCCCACCGATAATCAGACCAAAAGTAGCACTGGCCATCCCCAGTGCAAGCGCCCCCTGAATGCCATGTTCAACCTCAAAAATCTCGCCCCATGCACCTGCAGTACCATGACCACCGGTTAAGGTAATTGAACCTGCAATCAGGCCAATCAATGGGTCAATACCGAGCAAGGTGGCCAGACTCATGCCGACTGCATTTTGCAAAATAATGAAAGCCGAAACAGCAAACAGGAAAATAACCAGACCGATCCCGCCTTCACGCAACTTGGAAAAGTTGGCACTCAGACCAATCGAAGCAAAGAAAATCAGCATAAAGCTGGTTTGTAATTCTGCACTGGTGGTGATGCTATATCCCCACAATGAATGCACCAGCAATGAGATGATCGCCGCAACCAAACCGCCCGCGACCGGCTCAGGAATATTGTAGCGCTTTAAAAAATCGATTTTATTAACCAGGAATCGGCCGAGTAACAAAACAATAACTGCGGCAATCAAGGTATAAAATGCGTTAAAAGTAAAATCCATAATTTTTTGCCCAAGATAATGTTGATTTTTTATCATTCTAAAAGTGATGCAGAGATACCGAGCTTTAGATCTCTCATCGATTTCGACCTAAAATATTCTGACCTCATCTAATGCTTTTAAAATAACAAAATGATCCACCATCTCTTTCAAACTTATGAATATCATCATCACGATCATATTCAACAAATGAGAGATTTATAAAAGCCAAAATACAGCTTTGATTTAAGCTCTATTGCTGTCAATGAATGGTATAAGCATACAAATTTAACAGAAGAGTCAGATCTATAAGACTGTGTTCTACTTCTCAAAAAACACCAAGGTTTAGTGAGCGCTTTTAACCTGACTAGCTTAATTCAAGCCACTTGGAATAGCGTTATTTAAAATAAATCTTGTGCATGCCGACCTTGAATTTTCCCAAAGCGCATGGATTAAGATGAAAAGCTGCATATTATGCTGTTTCTTTGTATAAAGTTTTATTGTTTTTTATTAAGAATAGTTAATCAATCTATAAAAAATAATTATTAGTCTAGGGTTTTTAGATGAGCGTCAAACTCTCTAGTTATCGAAAAAAAATATTAATCTCTTACTTAAAACTTTATCAAACCAAGAAATTTCAATGGAATTAACGTGCTTTTCTATCCCAATCCACTTCATCTGTGCAGGCAATTAGTATGTTCAAATGGTTCAAGCATCCGAGTTTTAAGCTAATTTTTAATTTCATCAAAGCTTTTTAACCAATGTCCTGACTATTTGACTGAGGCTATTTAAAACATCAAGCTAGATATCAATCTTTTGTTTCACTGATAAATACTTTTTCCATTCTGGCCCGCGATTTAATTTTTCTGTCCACCCTACTGTTTGTTTAGTTTATAGTCATTCAAAACTTCATATGGATATTCGATTGGACATCAAAATGGATCAAAAACTTGTTCATGCTGTAGATCACACCATCACTTCTCGCCATTCGGTGCGCGCTTTTTTAAATACGCCGGTCAGTACAGACATCTTGAAACAGATTTTAACTGTGGCCAGCCGCGCACCTTCGGGCACCAATACCCAACCTTGGAAAGTCTATGTTGTGACAGGTAAAAAACGCGATGAACTGGTAGAACGCGTCTGTCAGGCCCAAATGCAAATCTATGCCAATCCCGAGCTGGCGGAACAATACCAAGAAACCTTTGCCTATTATCCTGAACAATGGCTCTCGCCGTTTATTGAACGTCGTCGTGAAAATGGTTGGGGCTTATATGGTTTGCTGAATATTCAAAAAGGCGAAAAAGAAAAAATGGCACGGCAGCAGCTGCGTAATTTTGAATTATTTGATGCACCGGTGGGACTGTTTTTTACCGTACATCGCTCTTTGGCCATTGGTTCGAAAATGGATATTTCGATGATGATCCAGAATGTCATGATTGCAGCAAAAGCCCGCGGTCTGGACACTTGCCCGCAGGCCGCCTGGAATCATTTCCATCCCATCGTACTCGATCTGGTCGGTGCACCTGAACATGAAGAACTGGTCTGTGGCATGGCCTTGGGCTATGCCGATCCAGAGCAGATCATTAACAGCTTTATTACGCCGCGTGTCCCGGTAGAAGAATTCGCTGTATTTATTGATGAGTGATTGAATCAAGGCTGAGTCTATCGACTTGGCCTTATTTTCAGATCTTTAGATTTTATCTGGCCAGAGCCAGATCAGGCATTTATTCATGTTTGAATAATGGCAGTTCAAGTTGACAAATTGCCCAGACGGCAATACAAACAAAAACCAGCATAATCAATGCCATATTTAATAAAGCATTCCAAACCAGAAAATTTAGTAAAAGCCCGCCCAATAAGCCACAGACAAATTGCATACTGCCCATAATCGCGCTAGCAGTTCCTGCACGTGCACCCTGCTTCGCCATAGCCAATGCCATAGCATTCGGGCCAGTAAAACCGATCGACGCCACCACGACAAACATGCCCAGCAAGACCAATGCAATAGAATCTACATCCAGATAGCCAAGCAATACTAAAACGAAAACACCCACTAACTGTAGAACAATGCCGATTTTAAGGCGTTGCAATATCGAGAAACGCCCAGCCAGACGTTTATTCAAGGTCGAAAATAACATGATCCCGACAGCATTGGCACCAAAGGCATAGGCAAACTGCTGCTCAGTCAGTTGATAACGATCCATCAAAATGGCCGAAGATGCACTGATATAACAGAACATCACCGCACTGGAAAAACAGCCGGCATAAAGCGGATGTCGAAAGCTTTGATCCTGAAAAATGCTACGGTACAAACTTAGAACCTGTTGAACGTTCAGCTTGAGACGGCGTTCTGGTTCCAGAGTTTCTTTAAAGAGAAAATGTACACAGGCCAGACTCAGCAGACCGCAGCCCATCAGCACCAAAAAAATCACATTCCATTCATAAAACATCAACACCCAGGCCCCCAGACTTGGCGCGAGAATGGGTGCAATCGCGGTCACAATCATCATGCTGGCAAAAGCCTGAGCTGCTGAATGCATATCCAGACGATCACGAATGGCCGCACGGGCCATGACCACCCCGACACAACCACCCAAGGCCTGCAGAATCCGTGCAGCGATCAGACTCCATTCATCCTGTGCAAACACACACAGCAGACTTGCCACAATGTATAAACACAGCCCAAAATACAGCGGTGGTTTACGCCCAATCCGGTCACTGATCGGCCCATAAATCAGTTGCCCCACAGCCAGACCGAAGAAGTAAGCCGGCAAGCTATTCGAGACCATTTGGGTACTGACGCCAAAATCTGCTGCCATCGCCGGCAAGGCAGAAAGATACATATCAATGGATAAAGGTCCGAGCGCACTCAGTGCCGCTAGCAAAACAATCCAGGACATGGCATAAGGTGGTTGTACGATTTTATTCGATGGCATAAGCATGAAGATTTAAAGCGCTAATATGCAGACAAGTTAACACAGTGCATAGTATGATTTAACTTGAAATGAAATTTTATAAACCTACTATTTTTCATTGGCATATTCAGATTCACCTGTAAGACTGCAGTATAAAGGACGACCTTTGAAATCTTGGCTCACTCGTCTCAAGCAAACCACCTATAATACGACCTTGATGTATAACCTGCGAATGATGACGGCATTTGCAGGTACCGCCTTTGTTCCCTATTTTATGGGGCAACAATTGATGACGATTCCCCTGACTTTAGGCGTGGTCGCAGCCGGTTTAAGCGATATTGATGACCGCTTTTCGGTGCGTATTCTCAATCTGCTATATACCTACATGGGTTTCTTTATTACTGCGGTTGGCGTTTATCTGCTCTATCCTTATCCGCCGCTGTTCGCCTTGGCCTTGATTGTTTCTTGTATTGGCCTGATTCTGCTTGGCTCCCTTGGCAGGCGCTATGCCACAATTTCTTATGGCTGTCTGGTGGTTTCCGTCTATGCCATGCTGGGTGTCGAACTGTTCGATGAATGGTATAAGCAGGCCGGCTTGCTGGTCATCGGTGCGATGTGGTACGGCATTCTGTCGACGCTCAGCTTCCTGGTCTTCCCTGCCCGGTTGGCACAAGACAAGCTTGCCACCTCTTATGCTTCGCTTGGTGACTTTTTATATGCCAAGTCCAATCTGTTTGATGTGGACATGACCCCGACCAGTTATCAGCAGAGCATGATTGATCTTTCTCTTGAAAATGGCAAACTGATTGCCATTTTTAACGAAATGAAAACGGCGCTCTTGACCCGTCTAAAAGGCGACCGTGGGCAAAAAGATACCCGTCGCAGTCTGCAATATTATTTTGTGGCGCAGGATATTCATGAACGTGCCGATTCAGCCCATATTGATTATCAGAAACTGGCCAAGATTTTCCAGCACAGCGACATCCTGTTCCGCTTTCAGCGCATCATGTCTATTCAGGGCAAAGCCTGCAAGGACCTGAGCGAAAGTTTGCTACTGCGCAAGCCTTATGTACATAACAAACGCTTCAAGCATGCTTTTGACAATCTTCGGCTGTCTCTGGAGAAATTACGTCAGGATCAGCATTATGATCAGGTCTGGATTAATGCCTTATTTTCACTATTTCAGAACCTGAAATCGATTGATGCCCAGTTACGTAACCTGGAAACCGAGCAAAGTATCAAAGCCGAGCGTTTTAAACATATTGAAAACCAGCTCAGAGATGATGACCTGAAAGGCTGGGATGACATCAAGGTTCGAATTAAACAGCATCTCACCCCAGAATCGGTGCTGTTCCGGCATGCCATCCGCCTGTCGATTGTGCTGCTGATCAGCTATATCTTTGTACAGGTCAGCAATATTGAATATGGTTACTGGATTTTATTAACTGCACTGTTTGTCAGCCAGCCAAACTTTAACGCCACCAAACGGCGTTTACGTCTGCGGATTGTCGGTACCTTGGTCGGTATTATTTTCGGTTATGCCATTTTATATTTTGTACCTTCTGTCGAAGGACAATTATTACTGTTGGTGTTCAGCGGGATCTTGTTCTTTGAATTGCGTAGTAAACAGTATGCCCAAGCCACGGCCTTTATCACGATTCTTGCGTTGATCAACTTCAATCTGGATGGTATGGGCTTTGCTGCGGCTATCCCGCGGATGATTGATACCCTGATTGGCTGTGCCATTGCCTGGTTCGGGGTCAGCTTTATTTTCCCGGACTGGAAGTTCCGACGTTTGCCGCGCAGTATCAAACGCAGCTTGCAGGCAGAAGCGGACTATTTAAGTGAAGTGATCGAGCAATATAAATCGGGGCGTAATAATGGCCTGAAATATCGGATTGTGCGCCGTGCTGCCCACAATACCGATGCCGAGGTGGCTTCACTCATTTCGACCCTGGCCACTGAACCGGATATTGATCCGGTACAAAAATCGCTGGCCTTTGAGTTCCTGTGTCTGAACCATACCTTTATCAGTTATATCGCCGCGCTGGGTGCGCACCGAGGAAGAATTGAGGATCAGGACATTCTGAATTTACTGGATAATGCATTAGAGAACATTCGCGGTGCATTATTACGAGACGAAACGCCCGATTTAAGGGCGCAAAATATGATTGTCCATATTCGACAGCGCCTGTCACATGATCAGGAACAAGATCAGAAATCTCTGATCATTTTGCAGCAGCTGTCTTTAATGTTCAGTATTTTAAACCAGTTGAGCCAATTGAAACAAAGTTTGAGCCATGAGCGTGATGAACAGGCAACAGAACTCGGTTCCTTATAATTTGGATGATTTTGGAACAATATACTCACTGAATTGGTACAATTAATGCTAAACTTTTTACAGTTTTAAATCTGCTAGTTTCACTATGACCGCGAAAAATTTATACGCTTATACCCTACAGCCTGTGAACTATGAAATTTCAGAAGCCGAGCAGCGTCATGCTCAGCTGGTGATCTGGCGTAGTACCAATAAAATTGGCATGAAAGCATGGCTGATCATGGGTGCTGTTGTTGCACTTTCTATTCTGGGCCTTCTGCTTCTCAAGAACTATTCAACCGTGTTCTGCTGGGTGGCGATTGCCTGTGTGGTGTTGTATTACCTGATCCGTACCTTTGGTCTGGAATGGTATGTTAAACGCAAGATGAATGAATTTCCGGTACAGGAAATCAAAGGTGTTCGTCTGGGCGTACAACCGCACGGTATCATCATGCGTCAGAAAATGGGCATGCAGGAAGGTGTGGGTGCGATCAGCTGGAAAGACATTTATGAATGGTACAACACACCAGAATTCATGTTGGTCAATTTCAAGGTAAAAGGCCAGCAAGGTGCTTATATCCTGCCTAAACGTCTGGACAGCAAAAACTTTTCTTTTAACACGATTCGTAAGCATCTAGAAGCAGAAGTTGGCGCAGCCAAACAAATCTAAACTTGTACACGTTTCAACAAAAAACCTCCTGCCCCGGCATGGAGGTTTTTTTAATCCTAAAACAATAAATGATAATGAGAATAAATATTATCCTCAACACCTATAATTCAGTATTAAAGTTCAGTTATAATTTGGCCACTTTTATAAAGCTCACCCTTAATCTGACGACCATGTTTAAAAAAACATTTTTCCAAATCCACTGGTTTCTGGGGATTACAGCAGGTTTAATCCTCTCTTTGATGGGCGTCACTGGCGCAATTTATTCCTATGAACAACAAATCTTAAAATGGATAAATAACGACAGTTATACGGTTCAGGTTCAGCAAGGTGACAAACTTACGCCTGCTCAGCTGTATCAGCATTTTCAAAATACCACTCCAGAGATGAAGATTAACAGTATTAGCGTGGCACAAGATCCAAGTGCTTCAAGTACTGTAAATATTGCCAAAGAGGGAGCACGGCGTGGTCATAACATCCTGATCAATCCCTATACTGCCGAAGTTTTGCCTGAAATTAAGGGTCAGGAATTTTTCCAGTTTATTCAGCAACTGCATCGTAATTTAACGGTTGGCCCGGTCGGCAAACAGATTACCGGTGCTTGTACTTTAATGCTGATCTTTTTCGTCTTGTCCGGTCTTTACCTGCGCTGGCCAAAGCGTCATTCGATCAAGCAATGGTTCTTTGTAAAACCCAAGCTGAAAGGCCGTAATTTTATCTGGGATCTGCATGCTGTTGTGGGAACCTGGGTGGTGATTTTCTACCTGATTCTGGCTTGTACCGGCCTGTACTGGTCCTATGACTGGTGGCGTAGCGGGATGTTTAAAGTTCTCGGCGTTGAACGTCCACAGCCTACCATGCAAGCCAATGCGGGCAATAATCGTGGTGAAGGACGTCAAGGTGGCGAACGCGGCCCACGTGGTGAAGGACGCGAAGAAGGCATGAATCCAGAACAGATTAGCCGCGCGCTAGATTTGAGCTGGACTGGCTTTAATACTGAATTTTCAGATAAATATTCCACAGTAACCTTTAATCTTCCCAAAAAACCCGACGGCAGCATGCAGCTCAGCTTTGTCGATCCGGTTGCCCAACATGAACGTGCGCGGAACAGTGCCACTTATAATTACCAGACAGCCGAATTTACAGAAGTTGAGCTCTATGAAGATAAAAAGCTCAATGAAAAGATCATGAGCAGCATGTTACCGGTGCATCGTGGCAGCTTCTTCGGCCCGATCTACCAGTTCTTTGCCATGGTCGCAGCCTTGTTAATGCCATTATTCTTTGTGACAGGCTGGATGCTGTATCTGAAACGTCGTAAACAGAAGCGCTTAACGCTGGCAGCGCGTCAGGGTGTCACTCCAGTTGACTTAGATGAAAATGCCAAACCTTGGCTAATTGCTTATGCATCACAAACAGGTGTCTCAGAACAACTGGCTTGGCGTACAGCAACTGCCCTGCAGGAAGCACGTCAACCGGCAACAGTAAAAGCGGTACAACAACTGACGCTTGCCGATTTACAGCAAACTGAGCAGGTATTATTTGTTGCCAGTACTTATGGCACAGGTGAAGCACCTGATCTGGCCTCTTCTTTTGAGAAAAAAATCCTGTCTGGCAAAGCTGATTTGCGGCATTTAAATTATGCGGTGTTGGCGCTCGGTTCTCAAGAATATCCGGATAGCTATTGCAGTTTTGGTCACCGTATTGACCAGTGGTTGCAGCAAAATGGTGCCCAGCAGTTATTCACTACCATTGAAGTGGATAATGCCAATAATGAGCACATCCAGCAATGGAATACTGCACTGGCACAAGTAACTCGCCTTGAACTGCAAGCCATGGGTATCGATAAAACCTTTGATCAGTGGACACTGACTCAACGTGAAATCCTCAATCCAGGTAGTCTGGGTGCTCCTGCCTTTAATATCGAACTGATTCCTGAGCATGAAGCAATCTGGCAAGCAGGTGATATTGCCGAGATTCAGCCAGCTAACAGTCCGGAACGTATTCAGGCATTTATGCAACAACACAATATTGCTGCCGGCACACAAGTGCCTTCTATGCAGCAAAGCATTGAGCGCGCGCTTTGGGATCGTGATCTGACTCAGGCAGAACCTTTTGATTCAATGGATCAGCTCCTCAAGCAATTACCGGCTTTGGCATCACGTGAATACTCGATTGCCAGCATTCCAAGTCAGCAAGTCCTGCGTCTGGTGGTACGTCAGCAAGCTGATGCGAATGGAAATCTAGGTCTGGGTTCAGGCTGGTTAACCCAGCATGCCGCACTCAATGCACCGATTGCGCTACGCATTCGCAGCAACGAATCGTTCCACCTGATTGATGATAACCGTCCGATCATTTGTATTGGGAATGGTACCGGTATTGCTGGTTTAATGAGTCTGCTCAGCTCCCGTAACCGTCAGGAATACACCCAAAACTGGCTGATCTTCGGTGAACGTCAGCGTGAACATGATTTTTTCTTTGCAGAAACCATTCAGGCCTGGTTGCAAATGGGAACCCTGAAACGGCTGGATCTTGCGTTCTCTCGTGACCAGCAGGAAAAAGTCTATGTGCATCATAAATTACGGGAACAGGCTGAAGAGCTGAAAACCTGGGTTGCCCAAGGCGCAGTGATTTATGTCTGTGGTAGCATCAATGGCATGGCCAGTGATGTCGATCAGGCCCTGACCGAGATACTTGGTGAAACGCTGCTCGATCAATTACGTCTGGATGGCCGTTATCGCCGTGATGTATATTAAGATGAACTGATATACTAAAAACCGGGCGCAATAGCCCGGTTTTTGAAAATACAAAAGTAATAATAAAAATATGAATAAGAAAAAAGGAAACTTGGATGTTCAATCAACTTAAACGAAGTCTCAGTCTGATCTTTGGCTTGATCCTCTGTATCAATAGCGTCTGGTTACTGAATCAGGATCAAAGGCATTTTGGTATCATGCTGTCTATCATCATTGCTGTGGCACTGATCCTGTATGCCCTGCTTTTTTCATCTATTCAGCGCTGGAAACAAAATTCTCGACTCAGAACATTGTTCTGGAACAGTCTCTGGGGCGGATTTTTATTCTGGATCATCAGTGTCGCGGCTTTCTTCGCTTATATCCAGATGTCGATTAACTCAAATATTCCTGCACAACCGGCTACAGCGATTCTGGTATTAGGTAGTGGGATTAACCAGGGTCAACCCTCACCCATCTTAAAAAATCGTCTGGATACTGCAGCAAAATATGCAGAACAATATCCAGATACGTTGATGATTATGACCGGGGGACGAAATTTCCGGGAAAGACAAAGCGAAGCTGAAGTCATGCAACATTATATTCATATGACCTATCCGCAGCTCAAAAACCCGATTCGCTTAGAAGATCAAAGCAGAAGCACCCAACAGAACCTGCAATATTCTCAGGCGATCTTGCAACAACAGAATATTGATCGAAATGAGCCTATTGTGATTGTGACCAACGATTTTCATAGCCCGCGTGCCCGTGCCATTGCCAGACATCAGGGCTATCAGCAAGTGATCAGTCTGAGTGCCCGCACTCCTCAGAATGCTCGCTACCATTCATGGCTACGTGAATATTTTGCGTTGATTAATGGCTGGCTGCTGAATGAATATTCACTGTTCCAATAAACAAGCTATTTAACAACAAGAAAATTAATTTAAACGAATGTGTCTTGGCAAAGGCATATCCGGATTTTTAAAAAGTTCCGGCTTTTGCACATAGATCTGATACAGATAATTTTTGATATCCAGTAATAATTTTTCCGGTGCCACCAGAATATTCTGCCCTTCTGGCGTCAGATCAAGAGACACAATCGTACTTTCCTGACGTAAAAACGGAATCACTTTCTCTACAAAATCCTTGAGACCAATTTCCTGAATATCATAATTCACCCAATTGTCTTTAATCAGCAGACGAGCCAGACCTTTACTGTGCCAGCAAGCAAATGCACGCTGTCCAGTAGGGGTCGCACACAAAGCCCAGCCATCCTGATAAAGCGCAAAAATGCCGGCATTCGCGACAATCGATTCAATATATTGTTTATAAAGGTGTTGAGGGTCGTATGTAGTTTGAGATTTGGTCGCTGCCTTGCGCTGATATGGATTTCTCATCGTCGTGAAACCTTCAAATTATTATAGACTTCAAATTCTATGAAATGTTCAGTGTTTAGGCAAGAAAGATATGGTGGGCGCTGACGGGATCGAACCGCCGACATTCTGCTTGTAAGGCAGACGCTCTACCAACTGAGCTAAGCGCCCTGAGAAAAACAACAGCGTTGTTTTTAATGACGCAAGACAAGGAATGTCTTGGTATATTGAACACTCAGATCTCAGGAATCCAAGCTTCTCATCTTAGGATGGCGCAGCGGACGGGGCTCGAACCCGCGACCCCCGGCGTGACAGGCCGGTATTCTAACCAACTGAACTACCGCTGCATCGTAAGAATTGGTGGGCGCTGACGGGATCGAACCGCCGACATTCTGCTTGTAAGGCAGACGCTCTACCAACTGAGCTAAGCGCCCTGATAAAGAGTGTCAATCTTTAGTTTAATCAAATTTAAGCTCAGGGACCTAAATTTAATTTCTTTTGAAATGGCGCAGCGGACGGGGCTCGAACCCGCGACCCCCGGCGTGACAGGCCGGTATTCTAACCAACTGAACTACCGCTGCATCGCAAAAGATTATGGTGGGCGCTGACGGGATCGAACCGCCGACATTCTGCTTGTAAGGCAGACGCTCTACCAACTGAGCTAAGCGCCCTCAAAAGGTCTATCGTATAAATGGCGCAGCGGACGGGACTCGAACCCGCGACCCTCGGCGTGACAGGCCGATATTCTAACCAACTGAACTACCGCTGCATTTACACAATGTCGCTATTGTGGCAAACGAGAATCAAGATCTTAAAGTGGCGCAGCGGACGGGGCTCGAACCCGCGACCCCCGGCGTGACAGGCCGGTATTCTAACCAACTGAACTACCGCTGCAACTATAAGGTCTCAACATGAAAGAGCTTGGTGGGCGCTGACGGGATCGAACCGCCGACATTCTGCTTGTAAGGCAGACGCTCTACCAACTGAGCTAAGCGCCCTTTCTAAACGTCTATCATCGTTTGATGGGTGCATTATAGAGAATCTGCACAGCCTGTCAAACGCTTTTCGGAATGTTTTCCACTTTTTAGGTGTGAGTGATTAAAAAATAGGTTGTTTGTTAAAAAAAACAACACTTTTTGTTTATTTTTTAAGTCTCTACCGAAATTTTTTAATTTCCAAAATGAAAATCACAACAAAATTTCCTGTCTTCTCTTGCGAGATTTCAGACTCACTCAGGCAGTATGCTTTAGTTCCGATCAAGAATTATACAAAGCTTTAAAATTACTCGGCGTTGTGTTCATGTAATCTTTCAACTGTCATTTATTTTTATGTGAAAAATAGCGATCAAGTTTAGCTTTAGACGATGATTCAACGCGTTTCATGCTGTAAAAATAGGATCTGGATCAGATTAATAAATGTCTTAAACTGTATTAAATCATCTCATCCCGCCCGTAAAAACAAAATCATTTTCACATGACATTAAAGATCGATTCATTATTCAGTATGCACACCCTTCAGCATTTTTGAATCTAATGCATGTTCCGAGATATACACCAAGGCATTCTCACCCACTAGGTCAAAGAGTTCAGCGACCTCCAGATTACGCATACGAATACAGCCATGAGAAAGTGGCTCTCCCATCATTTCTGTTTCTGGCGTGCCATGAATATAGATATAACGTTGATAGGTATCGCAGCCCTCGCCTTGATTAAAACCGGCTTCAAGCCCACTCAACCATAAAATACGGGTCAAGATCCAGTCACGTTGCGGAAACTCTGCTGCCAGTTCAGCATCATAAATTTCACCCGTCGCCTGACGTGCAACAAATACACTGTTTAAAGGTGCATTCTGACCAAACTTTTCAGCGATCTTGTGCCAGCCACGTGGGGTCTTGCCACTATTTTCAGTTTCACCAATGCCATTTTTACCAGTGGAAATCAGATATTGCTTGTTTAGACGTGGCAAATACAGCTTTTGTTGGGCGAGATCAATCAGGATATCTGCTTGATCCAGATGCAAGGTATTCATGACTTGTTATTCTCTGAATCTACTTTATTTAACTCTGTTTTCTTTAACTTTATCTCTGTTTTTTCAGTATGAATCGTTTCTTGATGAAGCATCACCTGATCCGGTTCAGGACGTCGCCATAACCAGATGGCCACAATCAGCATGGTGATATTGGTAAAGGCTTTTACTGCCAAGGGTGCGGTAGTAAACAGCATGATAATCCCGCTGATCAGCATCATGATACTGGCCAGCCATTTGGCCTTACGCGGTACAGTACCATGTGCTCGCCAATCTCTTAAAGTCGAGCCATATTTGGGATGGTTCAATAACCAGTTATCCATTTGTGACCAACCTTTAGATGCCGCCCAAGCAGCCAGAATCAAAAAGACCGTTGTTGGCATACCCGGCAGGATTGCACCGATAAAGCCCAGGATCACAAACAGCACCACCAGACTCCGCCAAAACAACACTTTCATACATCAACCCTAACCGCAGAATTCAGGTAGTATAAAGCGTTTTCCGATACTGTCCGTTGTATTTCTGCACTTTTCACAGGTTGTACCATGTCTTTTTCCAGTTTAAACCAAAATCTTGTAGAAGCATGGCATCGTTATCAACATCCTCTGGTACGGCAACTGGCATTTGCTGTCGGCAGTCCGAATATTCTGTCCGGTATTCCCGAGGAGCTTGAACTCATACATCGCTTTGAGCTGCATGACAGCCAGACTTGGCAGCAATATCTTAGCCAGTATCATCCACGTTTGGAATTTCTCGATCAGCATCCAGAAGAATTAATCGAGTTTGTGCAGCAACTGAAAAGCACGCGTTTGGGGCTGCGCTTTGAAATGCTGGTCTGGTTCTGGTTACTCGACGATGCTTATCATCCCTATCGGCTACTCGGTCATAGTATTCAGCAAATTGAGGGTGCAAAAACCTTGGGTGAACTGGATTTCCTAGTCCTTAATACCGATACCGGACTGGTTGAACACTGGGAAATTGCCCTGAAATATTATCTGGCCGAAGCAGATTTTAGTCTGCCGCATTGGTACGGTTTGAACCGCACCGATACCTTAATCAGAAAAATGAACCATTTCACACAAAAACAGTTCCAATTTGATGAAGCTTTAGCACATTCTATTCAAAAACGTTTTTGTGTGATGAAGGGACAGTTGTATCTGCCGACCCATCATGCTGACCAGCCTATTCCCACCTGGATTAATACCAAGCGTCGCCTAGGTCTATGGGGACAGCATATTCCTGCTGCACAAGACGCGTTCTATCGCCTGCAGCGGCATGAATGGATTTATCCGCAAGCCCAGCCAAGCAGTTTGACTGCGACCTGGTGGACGGATGGTCTCTATAAAAAAATCGATCGCAATGACTTCTATATGTATCGCCAACCGGTACTAAGCCAGTATCCATCACATAAGCCCCTATAAAGCATTACATTTATTAACCGAAGCACTATGAAAACCACATATTTTTTAGTGCGTATATTTTCTACTCTAAGTTCCACATCATAATAATTTTATTATTGATTATACGGAGATGATGATGAAAAAAATTCTTGCTGCTTCATTAATGATGGCTTTTGTATTAACTGGCTGTAACACCGTAAAAGGTATGGGCAAAGACGTGTCTAAGGCGGGCGATGCGGTAACCAATACTGCTGAAAAAACCTCTGACGAAATCCGTCAAAACTAGTTTTTTCTTAAATGCTCATAGAACCCTATCTCAGATAGGGTTTTTTTATATCGATCGTTCACATTCAAGCCGATATTCGCCTATTATAGAGCCGAGAAAATTATCGACTGTTGAAAACCGCATGAGCTCTTCCGCTACTCTCGATTTAAGCCTGCAACTATTACGTCAGCCTTCTGTCACCCCCATTGATCATGACTGCCAGAATATTATGGCGGAACGTTTAAAAAAGATTGGTTTCAATATTGAATCCATGCGTTTTGAAGATGTCGATAATATCTGGGCACGCAAAGGCACAGAAGGTCCGGTCTTCTGTTTCGCTGGCCATACCGATGTGGTGCCAACGGGCAACCTGGATGACTGGAACTCAGATCCATTTTTACCCGAAATCCGTGAAGGTAAACTTTATGGTCGTGGCAGTGCCGACATGAAAACGGCTTTGGCAGCTATGATCGTAGCGACAGAACGTTTTGTAGAAAAATACCCAAATCATAAAGGTTCAATTGCTTACCTGATTACGTCAGATGAGGAAGGCCCATCAATTAATGGTACAGTCAAGGTCATTGAAACCCTGGAAGCGCGTAATGAAAAAATTACCTGGTGTCTGGTCGGTGAACCGTCAAGTACCCATAAACTGGGGGATATTGTCAAAAATGGCCGTCGCGGTTCTTTAAATGCCAATCTCACGGTAATAGGCAAACAAGGTCATGTGGCATATCCGCATCTGGCAGTGAACCCGATTCATAGCGCCTCTAAAGGGATTGCCGAGCTGTGTGACACCGTCTGGGACCATGGCAATGAATATTTCCCGGCAACCACTTTCCAGATTTCCAATATCAATTCGGGTACAGGCGCAACCAATGTTGTTCCGGGTAGCATGAATCTGCTATTTAACTTCCGTTATTCAACTGAAGTGACTGCCGAAGAACTTAAAGCACGTACTGTGGAAATTCTGGATCGTCACGGTGTGGATTATGATATTTCCTGGACTTTATCTGGCTTGCCATTTCTGACCCCGGTCGGCGAGCTGGTCAATGCAGCTAAAACCGCTATTCTAAATGTCACAGGCACTGAAACCGAGCTTTCTACTTCTGGTGGAACCTCGGATGGCCGCTTTATTGCACCTACAGGCGCACAGGTACTGGAACTTGGGGTGTTAAATGCCACTATTCACCAGATCAATGAGCATGTTGATATTGCCGATCTGGAGCCACTGGCTGAAATTTATGAACAGATTTTGGTAAATTTACTCGCCAATTAAGTAAATTCATAACGCAATAAAAAAGGAACTCCATGGAGTTCCTTTTTGATATTTGATAGTTTGCATTACAGCCCGATTGTAGCCTGAATATTCGTCATATTCGGAATATGGAACAGCTGTTCATTCATTCGTACATATTGGAAAATTGCAGGGTCATTCACCGGCTGATCGACATCGACCACTTCAGAAATACGAATCCGGATGGTTTTCGGCATTTCATTGCACATTAGGGCAAAACGCTGATTGATCTCATCACCTTCAATCACCAGTGCCACGCCATGTTGACGTGAAGGCTCATTGATGGCATAGACTGGCAATTGTGCTTCATGCCATTCCACTGTCTTGACCTGGGTAGTGCTGTCCAGCGCTGACAGCACAATGTTTTGTGGCAATAACATCGGATCTTTGCCATGACAGTCAATAATATAGGCATCAATAAATCCGGTCGATACCGTAATCAGATGCTGAAGTTCCTGCTGGCTAATCTGATCAGCCATCTTGCTCGTCGAATTGCTCTGACTCATCGATTACCCCTGTTTTTCGGCAATTAATTGTTGAATATTGGCCAGCAGTTCAGCTTCCTGGAACGGTTTACCCATATAGTGGGTCACGCCCAGACTGAATGCACGTTCACGATGTTTCTCACCAGTACGCGACGTAATCATGATAATCGGCAAGTCACGGTGAATATCATGGTGACGAACCAGGTTGGTGACTTCAAAACCATCCATACGTGGCATTTCGATATCCAGCAGCATCAGATCCGGTCTGACATTTTCTAGCTGCTCGATCGCATCTACACCATCTTTGGCGGTCACAATGTCATAGCCCTGACGTTCAAGCAGACGCGAAGTTACCTTACGTACGGCTTTGTTGCATAAAGGTTTGAAAGGGTGAGTTCCCTTAAGCTACTCAAATTTAAGAGACAACTTGGGTATGAGGGCGACCTAATTCTGTGAATTTATTCAAGACTGCCATGCGTGCATGGATCTCATTCACCTGACTTGGAAAACTCCGCGCT
>NZ_VPEC01000028.1:0-35539 GCF_013417355.1 Acinetobacter sp. YH12255 | reverse complement strand
AATCCATGTTGCAAAGCGACCGAAGCAATTGAAACGTCCGGTGCTTTACAAGCCTGAACGATCTGCTGTTTAAATTCAGCACTGTATGTTCTTCGTTTTTTCGCAAGAGATGCGATGGATGTCTGGTGATTTGTAGTCATAAATTTTAGTCCCCACTTGTTTTTAAGTGGGGACTAAATTAAGGCTTATAGGATGAATTCATAAGGTGTGTTCAGCGGACGCTTACGTTCAAACTTATCCTCACTATCAAATACATAGACCATATTCTTGCCTTCATGTTCAGGTGGAGTAGGTGGTACAAATCGTTTCGGGATAAGAATTTGTGCGAGTTGTTCGTCAGTTAATTTAAATAAGTGCATGTTTTTATCCTACTCTTGGTAAGTCAGACCATTTGGTTAAATACGAAGGTGATCTAAGGTTTTGATTCATGTGCCATGTGGCTTCTTTATTGTTGGCAATGCCTAGCGTGACGAGATTCTTCCCAAACCGTTCACTGATGGCTTCGATGGCATCTGAAAGCCTTTCTCGCTCTTGCTTATGTGAATAGTCCGTGAATAGATCGGGCACAAACTTGGATTGATCTGTAATTTCGAGCAGCACGATTCCCGCCTTTTTATACTTAAAGCCTTTCTTAAATATCTGATCGATGCCTTTCATCGCGGCCTTGGTGATGAGCAGTAGATCATCCGTATGCTCATGCATTTGAACGACGATGTAAGGCGAGTAGCGCTCTGTATTATCAAAGCGACTGGTTTGGATATACACGCCGATCATCTTGCAGATTGAGCCATCTTCCCGCATTCGTTTCACGGCTCTGGCCACATAAAGCCGAACCGAAGCTTTAATGTCATCCATTTCATACACTGGGTTGCCATATGAACGGCTGCTGATGATTTGCTTCTTCGCTACAGTATCATCACTAAGGTCAATACAAGAAAGGCCCTGTAGCTCAAGCACCGTCTTTTCCATCACGATACTAAACTGCTTTTTGATTTCTTTAGGATTGGCATTGATCAGATCCAGCACAGATTGAACACCCATAGTATTGAGCTTCTTACAGTTCTGTCTGCCTACGCCCCAAACCTCAGACACATCAACCTGCGCGAGTAGCGTTTCTGTAGAGCATGGGTCCATATGGGCCAGATTACAGACCCCATTGAAGAACTTGTTTTTCTTGGCGAGATGATTGGCAATCTTGGCTTCGGTTTTAGAGCGACCAATTCCAATACAGCAGGGTAGGCCTAACGAACGCCAAGCCTTAGCCCTCATGTCTTGAGCATATACAGTCAGGTCAAATAGATGCTCGTAAGCTGTGAGCTTCAGAAAGCATTCATCAATGGAATAGACCTCTTGATCTCCTGGTGCAACATAGTCCCCAAGCAGCTCCATAAAGCGCTTGGACATTTCGCCATATAAGGAGAAATTACTGGATAGCACCTGAATGTTATGTTGTTTGATCAGCTCTTTAATTTGGAATACAGGAACACCCATCTTGATGCCTAAGTCTTTCGCTTCCTGGCTTCTGGCCACGGCACAGCCGTCATTGTTGCTGAGCACAATGGTTGGGCGATCATTCAAGGCAGGATTAAACACACGCTCACACGAGACGTAGCAATTATTCACGTCGACTAACGCGAATATTTCATTTTCACTTTGCATGGTTATTCTTCTTTTTATGAGCGGTGATAAATACGCTTTAAATTAAAAGTCACCACACCCCAGATTGATATGGTCTGACTATCATCAGGAATGATGTGATTGTAATTCGAATTTTCAGCCTTCAACCAAAGTTCTGGAAGCGGATAATCTTCATCTCCAAATATTTCTTTGATTTCAGACTTGGACATCTTATTGGTGATCATCAGCCGCTTAATGGTCGAGGCATTGTCATCAATCAGGGCAACCACGATATCGTAATGCTTGGCTTCAATACTGCGATCAATAATGATTGGATCATTAATCTCTAGGCCAGCATCGAGCATGGATTCACTGTCTACATAGGCAATAAAAGTAGAAATAGGGTTGTGAATCAGGAACTCATTCAGATCGAGTGCTTTGTCTTGCTCATCCTTGGTGCTGAAGGCCGGACCTGCAGGAATACGCTCTAAAGAGACGGGAATAGATACTTTGGATTTGGGTAGGACAGCAGTAAGCCCTAATTTTTCAACAAGCTCATTTTGAACAGCGATTTGTTCAAGCACGGTGTTGATGGTAGGACTTGGTTTACCCTCTGGACCCATGAGCTCTTGTAAAGATGACCATGCGTCGTCAGAGAAGTAAATAGGCAACTTCTTAGACATGAGATACTCCTACGCTACGAGGCGTGTTTGGAAGTAGAATTTGTTTAAATAGGATATTACTAACAGCGTTTAAAATTCAAATTTAAAAAGTTGTGGATAAACAAGGATGCGTCAGAATAAGACGTTTTGTTTCTGCTCATCGCGTGGAAATGTGACGAATTCATCGGGCATTTGAAAGAAATATTCATGCGCATGTTCATGATCGGCTGTTAGCCAGTCTTTTCTGTACTGTTCTGGAATAACGATGATGGATCGCTTCTCATCCTTCGGTGCATGGAATTGTTTCATAAAAGGGTGATGGTCCGAATTGATGGTCAACATTGAAAAGGAACGTACCTTATTGCCATTAATCACTGCATCATCATAGATCCCTGCAACAGTAAAAGGCTGATCATCTTTACGCTTGATGGTGTACCAGTGTGGCTTGTCATTGATGTATTTCGGCTCATAAAATTCTTGTACTGGGACTAGGCAGAACTTGCTGTACTTCCAAGCATGTCGAAAGCTAGGCTTATCTGCTACAGACTCAGTTCTGGCGTTATAAGTATGACTGCTGAACTTCAATTCTTTCGCCCAGCTCGGTAGTAATCCAAACTTTGCAATATCAAGCTCTAAGTGATCTGAGCCGTTCAGAATGATTGGAGCATGATAGGAAGGGAATACATGATCCTTAAGCTCAAGATCAAACTGGCTTGTATCGACACCTAAGAGTGTCAAATTTCTTTTATTTGGAAATAGGTAATTTGAGCACATAGCCTGATCACATAACTAAAGAATTTCTCTGAAATTGTATACGATGCTTTATGGAACACATGGGATTTATGGTGTCAGTTCAAGTAGGCTATATGAAAAAAGTCATGATGGGGCAAGTTACATTTTCAGTTAAAGTATGACTTATGGGATGCAAAACGTAAGCGTCCGCTGAACCCCACTTTTTCTAACTCATTAATACCGCGATAGTGTCCACTTAAATTTAAGTGGACACCTATTTATGGATTTAAAGACAGTTATAGACAGTGCACCAACGCTAAAAAAGCCCCGTCGAACCTTCACAGCTGAATTTAAACATCAACTTATTCAGCAATGCCAGCAGCCAGATACATCAGTGGCCAAGGTAGCAATGCAACATCAGATCAATGCCAATCTGCTACATAAATGGATTCGTCAGTCCAGATCAATGCCCCCTGCATTAAAAACCCCATCCATTCCACAGACTGACTTTCTTCCGGTCATTCTTCACCCGACTCCAGTCAAACAAGAAGCACCTCTACCACCTGTGCCAGAGAAGAAAGCTGTCGCTCATATCAGGATTCCATTACATGAGGCACCAAGTTCCGCAAGGGATCAGATGATCGAGATCGACTGGCCGGTGGAGTCAGTAACTGAATTACTGTTGCTGATCCAGGGTTTGACTCAATGATTCGTATTGATGAGATCTGGTTGTCTACCCAGCCGATGGACATGCGTGCAGGGATGGATACAGCCATGGCTCAGGTGCTGAGAGCCTTTGGCTACATCAAACCGCATTGCGCTTACCTGTTCTGTAATAAGCGTGGCCATCGTATGAAAGTGCTGGTGCATGATGGACTGGGTATCTGGCTGTGTGCCCGGCGGCTGGAACAGGGGAAATTCCACTGGGCTAAAGTTCACCAGGGTGAAAGTATGGCGATCAGCCCGGAGCAGTTACAGGCACTGATCCAGGGTTTGCCCTGGCAAAGAATCGGACTGCAGCAAGTGGTAACAATGCTCTAAACCAGGCTCATCCATTCTGCTATTCTCCAAACGTTCTATTTCCTCTGCATCATGACCTCAGGCATACTGCGGTCATGAATACGCTGCCTGATTTAAGCCAACTGACCCATGAACAACTGCTGGAATTTACCAGACAGTTGGCGATGCAGCATCAGTCTCTGGCACAATCTAAACAACAACTGGAACAATCAAATCAGCAATTAGATGCCAGAGTTCAACATCTTGAAGTCACCAATCAGCAATTAGATTCTAAAGTTCAACATCTTTCTATTCTCAATCAAAAATACGAGCATGAGCTTGCACTATTTAAACAGCATAAATTCGGCAGTAAAAACGAACATCTAACCGCAAAACAAATCCATCTCTGGGATGAAGCGGTTGAAGAAGATATTGCAGCGGTTGATCTGGAACTGGAACGACTGAATGCAGATAAAACCAATGCAGCTGCACAGAAAGCCCCAGTCAACAAACCTAAACGTCGGCTGTTGCCAGATCATCTACACACCCTCCGTATTGAGCATGAACCTGAATCAACACAATGCAGTTGTGGCTGTACCTTGCGTCGTATCGGTGAAGATGTCAGTGAAAAACTGAATTTCAGACCGGCACAGTTCTATAAGGAACAGCATGTGCGTGGTAAATGGGTCTGTGATCAGTGTGACACTCTGACTCAGCAAGCGATGCCAGCCTATGTGATTGATAAAGGCATTGCTTCACCTGAATTGCTTAGCCATGTGCTGGTGTCAAAGTATGCCGATCATTTGCCTTTGTACCGTCAACGTCAAATCTTTCTACGCGCAGGTGTTGATCTGTCTAGATCAACGTTATCTGACTGGATTGGCCGCTGTGGGGTGGAACTGGAACCTCTGGCCAATGCCTTAAAACAGGTGGTACTGCAACAGCAGGTGATCCATGCAGATGAAACACCGGTGACGGTCATGCAGATGGGTGAAAATGAGAAAAAGCCCAAAAAAGGTTATGTCTGGGCCTATGCCAGCACACAGTACAATCCAGTTCAGGCAGTGATCTATGACTTTCAAGATAGCCGTTCTGGCCAGCATGCTGAAGACTTCCTGAAAGGCTGGCAGGGTCATTTGGTCTGTGATGATGACAGTGGTTATAAAGCACGCTTTAGATCAGGTCAGGTCATTGAGGTGGGCTGCATGGCACATGCACGTCGTAAATTCCATGAACTACATGTGACCAAGAAAAGTCAGGTCGCTGAACAGGCATTAGTGCTGATTCAGAAATTATATGCGATAGAAGCAGAATTAAGAAAAAAGACGGATGGTACAGCGGAAGACCGCTGCGAATACCGACAACAGCATAGTCAACCGGTCATGCAACAACTATATGAATGGCTCAACCAACATCAGCTGACGGTGCCATCGAGTTCTCCAACCGCCCGGGCGATCAATTACAGCCTAAAACGTTGGACTGCTTTAAGCCGCTATCTGGATGATGGCAATCTACCCATTGACAATAATTGGATAGAGAACCAAATGCGTCCCTGGGCCTTGGGGCGTAAGAACTGGCTATTTGCAGGTTTGATCCTAGACAGTATCGTGGACAACCAGCCCCTCTAAATTCTTGAAATATTTCTGTTCAAAGGCTTCTGGACTTAACCAGCCATTTGCAGAATGCCTTCTGATTCGATTGTAGTAAACTTCAATATACTCAAACAAGATAGCATTTGCCTCTTTTCTCGTAGAAAATACACTGCCATGTACTACATGCCCCTTCAGCGTATGGAAGAAGCTTTCGGTCACTGCATTGTCCCAACAGTTTCCTCGTCTAGACATACTCTGAGTACAATCATTTTTCAGTAACAGCGCTCTAAAATCACGACTACAGTACTGTGAGCCTTGGTCCGAATGAACCATAACACCAGTTGGATAACCCTGACGAGCCATTGCATAATTAAACGCATCACACACCAATTGACGGTCTATTCGATAGCTGGTTTGCCAACCGACAATACGACGGCTGAATAGATCCAGCATCACACATAAATACAGCCAACCTTGCTTAGTACGGATATAGGTAATATCTGTTGTCCAGATCTTATTGGGTTCATTGACCGTAAATTGACGATCTAACAAGTTAGGTGCTGTAGGCAAACGATGGTTTGAATCAGTCGTATGCTTGTATTTACGTGCAATCCTGCTACGTAAACCAAGCTTTTTAAGCATTCTTCCAACGGTTCGTTCGCTCATGCTGTAACCTAAATCATGCATGTCATGTACCAATGAAGGTGCACCCAATCGTGCATGATGCTGCCAATATACGGCTTTTAAATCATTATATTTCTGCGCTAGATTGGTCTGGCGTTTTCGCCAGGCATAATAGCCTGAAGTGCTGACACCCAGGCATTTACAGGCAGAAGATACAGTGACTTCATTCACATCCAGATCTTGAATTACCGTGTACTTTTCTTGGCATGATCTGTCAGAAAGTACACATGCGCTTTTTTTAAGATGTCATTGACTTCCTTAAGCTGTTTGACTTCTTTCTCTAATTCCAAGATCCGCTGTTGTTCTGGTGAAAGTTGACGTTTGCTTGAACCTGCCGGATTGGTTTCACGAATCCATTTATCTAATGTTGAATAACCCACACCTAATTTCTGGGCGATTGCAGCTACAGACTCGTGTGAGTTTGAAAGTGCATAATCAATCGCTTGCTGTTTAAATTCGGGACTAAAACGTTTAGCCATTTCTTGAATCTCCAAAGATTAAAGTTACGTTATCTTTAGAGGGACGTGCTGTCCATTATTTTGTCTAGGATCACCCCCATGGTGCCGCGCAAAGTATTGGCAATATTCCAGAGTTGTTTTTGTAACTGTTGTAGTTGCACCTGGGTCATTGTTATAGAAGTCCAATTAAGTGAATCATTAATTAAATGATTTTACCTAAAATTCTAAATCATGCAGCAGTAAAAAGGAGGAAAAGGACATGAATTGTCGTGCTTAATTCACTTTATTTATCCATTAAAGCTCCCCAGACAGACCAATATGCCAAATTTTACCAGTGCATGCTCGGGCACAGACTGAAGCTGATCTCGATTAAAGCTCATGTAACTCCGCAAGGTCACTGTGCTGAACATGCTTGAGCAGAAAAAGATTTAAAAAAATCAATCCTGTTTGTGCCGACATTTTACTTGGCTAATTTTTGCGTCATACGAACACAGTTCCGCCCATTATTTTTCGCTTCATACAGCTTATTATCTGCCATTTTAAAAACCTGTTTGACGCTTACTGAATCTCTCGGACAGAATGCGATACCCACGGAAATGGTGATTTCTTCAACTCCTTCAATTTGACTTGCTTGCATACTCGTTCTGAGACGTTCGGCAGCATTGAAAGCAACCCGAATATCGGAGGTCATCATCAGTACGATAAACTCTTCCCCACCAGTGCGACAGCAGAGATCATGGCTTCTGAAATTTTTCTGCATTAAAAAAGCCAATCGCTTTAAAACCTCATCTCCGCGGTCATGTCCATAGCTATCGTTGATCTTTTTAAAGAAATCAATATCGATAGCGAGTACCGCAAAATGAGTACCCGTACTGATTAATTCATCCAGAAGATATTGCATGCCACGACGGTTATAAAGGCCAGTCAAGGGGTCAATATTGATATGTTGGCGTAATTCTGAGATCTTGTTATTAAATGTTTTGGAGCTCAAAAGTAGCGAGGCCCTAAACTTGAATACCTCAAAATACCAGGGATCAACCTGACTGATTTTATCCTGAATATCATTTCGATTTAACATACTGGCCATTTTCGCCAAACGATTCAGCGGCGAAGAAATAAATAGCGACATCCGCCAGACGATAAAGAAAATAAACAGATAAAAGATAAATATGCCAATAGAAACTTTTAAAATTAATTCATTGGCCTGTTTAAGAAGTTCATCCGTAGGTTGCTGTGAAACCACAATCCAGTTCACACTGGGAACATGTGCAAAACCGGCCAGGTTATCAATCCCCAAGCTATTCGTTAGACGGACGGATCCTTTCTTGTTTTCATTGATATAGTCAAGACCAGTATTATTTACAATTTTTTCGCCAATCCGACTCGAATCTGGATGGAAGATAATACGGTTCTGCTGATCAATCACATACATATAACTTTTTTTGAAATCAAATTGATTGAACAGCATTTCACTGATTAAATTATTCTTCTGCAGATAAATCGTACCGCTGAT
Organism: Acinetobacter sp. YH12255; assembly: GCF_013417355.1. Classification (NCBI taxonomy): domain Bacteria; kingdom Pseudomonadati; phylum Pseudomonadota; class Gammaproteobacteria; order Moraxellales; family Moraxellaceae; genus Acinetobacter; species Acinetobacter sp. YH12255. Next base: position 27,282 of record NZ_VPEC01000028.1, on the reverse strand, counting down.
AAAGCCCTTATAATTTTGATTCACATCGTAAATAGGCTGTGATATCAACACAACCAGATTTTTTTTGCTTGACCAATAGGGTGCCGAAATATACGCCTTTTTGCTTTTAAGTGATCCAACAATACCCGCTGTATTATAGGGCGTGTGGAATTTTAGGTCTAATGATACTGGTGCATAAGCAAGTATCTGATTTTGCTGGCCCACCATAAAAACACTGTTAAAGTTATTCGACTGGTTTTTGAGCCGTTTGACTTCAGCCTGTCGCAGTGGCGTATTGTAAAAGTTTTGCCCTAATTGCTGAGCACTATACTGCAACTCCTGCAACATATTACTGACATCACGATTCACCCCCATCGCAATCTTGGCTGCGTATTTTTCATTTATAGAGAGTGAATTCTGAATTAGTTGCTGTTTAACCACATAATTCAGAATAAACAGGCTAATCACAAATAAAAAGGAAACGCTGAGGATCGTTGAAATCAGAATCAGCTTGCGTAAATTCAGATTCAAAGATAAAAGTATTTTATATAACAACTGAGCCCCCAGGTACCTTAGGTTGTATTACTCTATTTAATGTAACTTGAAATCCTCTCCGACCTAAATTGAAAAAAGCACTGTAGCAAGTTGCTACAGTGCCTTCATTTTATTTTTTCAGCATTTTTTTCAGCAAATTTTCCAGCTCTTGTAAATTTTGCTCATCAAATTCACTCATTTTTAATGACACTTTTAAAATGTTGTGATCAAACTTAATATTCCCTGCGACTTTTCCATCATATTCAATTTTATGCACGATTGACGTTTTAATTGGCTCTTTGTTTTCTTTCGACTTTAAAATTTTTTCTGCCAATAAGGCCAGTTTTGTTTGCTCAACTTCTTTTTTCAGTAATTTCGCCCAAGCTTCTAGCAGTGCTTTTTTAGCATTACTGTAATTCTCTTCATAATCTGAAAGAAACTTTTTCACAGCTGTGGCGGCAGTGCGTGCCAACAATGTCGGTTGTTGTTCTAAATCGGCAATCAGTTCTTTCGGTAATTTTTCGAAAGATAGATATTTATACATATCCTCTCGATTCATGCCTAATGATTTTGCCAGCTTTTGCTTGTTCTTTTTTAATTTCTCATCCAGAGAACTCAGACCGACATAAATTTCATAATCTGTTAAGTCTTCCCGTTTTAAATTCTCAGCCAAGGTTAACAGTGCAACTTCTTCATCTGATGCATCGATGACAATCACTTCAATGGTGTTTTTATTGAGAATTTGATGCGCTTTCAAGCGTCGTTCACCTGCAATTAACTCATATTTGTCCTGTACTCGCCGAACTGCAATCGGCTGCAATAATCCAATCTCCTCAATCGAGGCTGCTAAATCTTCAATATCTTGCTGATTGAATATTTTTCGTGGCTGATTGGGACTAGGTTGAATGTCTGTAATTTGGACATTACGACGTAATTCTTTCACATCGTTGACATGCTCTTGCTGAGCTTGTTGATGCTTTTGAGTATTTTGCTGAAGACGTTGTGCCAACAATTCTTTTGTACTTACCATAGGATTCTCAGAGTGCCTTTATTCAACACGATTGATGATTTCTTTCGCTAAATCTTGGAACGCTTTACGAACTTTAGAATTTTTATCTACGCGCAACAATGGCTGTTGTAAAATTGCTGCTTGATTGACTTTCGTACTCATTGGAATGGTCGTTTTTAACAATTCGCCGACCTGGCTTAAAGCTTCATCTCGTATCAGTTTACAGACGTTTTGACGTTCATCATGTTTAATCAGCAAAGCACCTAACAGTTTCAATTCGGGATTGACCCGTCTTATTTTACTTAAATGGTTAATTAAGTCAGTGACACCATATAGGCCATATTGTGAACCGGATTCAATCGGCACCATAACATGGGTAGATGCAGCCAAGGCATTACTGGTCAGAAGTTTTAGGCTTGGAGGACAGTCAATCAGGATGAAATCATATAATCCGTTTAATAATTCCAACTTGTTAGAGAGCTCTTCAGAGGGTCTTGGGGCATCATCTTTAAGTTGGTCTTCTGTTTTACCTAAAGTAAGTGAACCATAAATTAAAGAAACATTTTTAAAATTGGTTTCTTCTTGTAAGGCATCAGACAATAGGTTCAAATCACCTACCAGTAATTCAGCAGAAGTGGTTTCAACCTCACTCGGATGTCTTAATCCGATATGTAAACTTGCATTGGCTTGTGGATCTAAATCAATCACCAATACTTTATGCCCCAAGTCTGCTAGCTCTGCAGCCAGATGAACAACCGTGGTGGTCTTCCCGCAACCACCTTTATGGTTTGCTACAGCAATAATTTTAGTCGATTTATTTGTCATATCAGACCCCATTCGAATGATCCTAATATAGTGGAACTTGTAGCAACTTGCTACACTTTATTTGAATGATATTAAAGTACGAATCAATATCGGCTAACAAAGAAAACAAATTAAAGTTTTATATAAAATATAGCTAGCTAATTATAATTAGTATTAATTAATATAATTAAGTAATTATAATTAGGACAATTTTTCCCTTTTTAAAACAATATCTTACGTCTTTAAAGGTGGAAGGTTTGTCACCGAAAAGTGGAAGGTTTGTCACTGAAAGGTGGAAGACTTGTCACTGAAAGGTGGAAGACTTGTCACTGAAAGGTGGAAGAGCTGTCACTGAAAGGTGGAAGACTTGTCACTATGGTGGAAGACTTGTCACTGGTTTAAAAAAAAACATGAAATTAAGTTATAAAAATATTTAAATTCAAAACTTTAATCTGTTGATAAGTATCATGATCTGACTTTAAAGGTGGAAGACTTGTCACGCTTATTTTTATACTTGTGGATAAGTTATGTTTTCCCTTTAAAAATTGCAAAAAAAAGTCCGATTTAGTACTTGATTCTCTCTAAAGGTGGAAGCTTTGTCACTGAAAAGTGCTAAACCAAATGATTTTTTCACTTATAACGGTATTTTTGGCCACAAAAAAATGCAAAGAAAACGATTTAAGCTCTTCTCAGTTGATAAAAGTGGAAAGCTTGTCACTAATAAGTGGAAATTTTTTCAAAGTTTCCACCTTTGGGTTAAGGATTAGGCTAAATCTAAAAAAATGATGACATGCTTTCCACTCTTGATCTTTAGCACATCCTTTTAAAGGGATAAGCACTTAAAGTGAATCTGTAAGGTGAAGATGTTGAATGTTATTCCACTTTTATGTATAAATAGGGGGAATAACTTTTAATTTTTCACTTATGAGCGATTTTAACGAAAAACAAGAAATAGAATATTTACCTTATTGTATCGGCAATATTCGACAGAATGGAGTGGTGAGTACCAGTAACCGCTTAATTCGCCCTATTGAATTGTCTTCTAATGAATATAAGGCACTGCTTTATGCAATGGCGGTTGCAAACTATGGTGAAAAAAATAACCAAGATCGTGAAATTACCGAGAAAACCTATATCTATCTGCATAAAGAAGATTTGGGGGAATTGTTAGGACTCAATAAGAAGAATTCCATTAATGTGGCTATTGACCGGATTTATAGGGAACTTTCATCTCGGGTTGCTCATTTTGTAATTGAAGAGCCTGTAGATGACGTCAAGCGTAAAGTAAAAAAAGTCCATTCTGTGGTACCGATTATCCGGGAACTGCGCTGGGAAGATGATGCCAAAAATGCCTTGCAGATTCGCTTTACCAGTGAAGTGCTGCCTTACTTCACCCGTCTGGCCAGTGGGAATTTTACCACTTACCAGTTGAAAGATTTATTTGCTTTAGACTCTGTCACAAGTATGAGTCTATATTCTTATATTGTTAAAAATGAATTTAAGTATGCGAATCTCGACACCTATGAAGTTGAACTCACCTTAGAGAATTTAAAAGCGTTGATTGACATCGGTGAAAAAAAATATGACCGTTGGGTAGATTTTAGGCGTTATATTCTGGATAAAATTGTTGAAGAAATTAATACTAAAACCAGTTTGCAGCTAGAATATGACACTATTAAGAAAGGCCGTCCTATTGTGGGTGTGCGGTTTAAAATTATGAGTGGAGATACTGAAGCGGCTCTCCCGCAATTTAACGAAAAAACTCAAATCTATCTGGATGTAGATTTTGATGATAATGCCATCGTGAAAGAGCTGGGGGCAAAGTTTGATATGACCGTACGTTCCTGGTATATCTATGCCAATGATCCGAATTATACGCAGTTCAGCAAGTGGTTTAAGACCGAAGGCTGTTTAACCGATTCTCAGGCGAATGTTATTGTGAACGATATTATGTTTCAAATGGATTTTGCTGTGGCCGGTGCATCCATGAATGATTTCAAGAAAGAGATGAAATATAAGCTCAAAAATGATCCGACTTTTGTTCAGGAAAATCGCGAGCGTTTGAATGAGATTTTTGGTAAAGAAATTATTTAAAAAGTGTAGCAAATTGCTACAGCGCATTGAAAATATTCCGGGTGAATGATTTTTTTTTGCATGTCTGACATTTTTCGCAAATAACTAGAATATTTCTGGTACATCTTTTTAGTGAGATTAGCGGGCGCTCATTGGGAAAATGTCGCAGTTCGGACTTGCTACATCTTGTCTAAAATACAAGTGAAAATACCTAAATTCTGAATATCTAAAAAGTGTAGTAAGTTGCTACACTTTTTTCTTGGGGTCAAAAACTTACTATTATTCACGCCATAATCCCACGAAAAACTATGTCTTTTGCCACCTTCTTACGATGGCATGATTGAAAATTTTAGGCGAAATCACTGGATTAATGAGTTCGTGATTTGGACTGTCATAATCATGCCCAGGTGCAACAGCTACAAAAAGTCTGGAATATTGCCAATACCTTGACTGGCATCATAGAGGGAGAATTTGAAGCCAGAGACGATAAAAAATGTACTGGAATATTACGAGTTCTCCAAGCATTTGTTGCGTAAGGAAGAACTTAAAGACTCGCCAAATTATAAGGTGAAGCTATTTGAACGGGATAATGTGTTTAAACATCTGCTGATTAGAACACAGCAGTTGATTGAAAAGTTTTATGTGGAGTTTTAAAAACAGCCCGTGATGTGATCCGGGACAGGATGGGATCATGTTACAGCAGTGAATGATTATCTGGAGGCATCTCAGTTCATGGATTTAACTGAAGGTATCAGCGCTTATGTCAGTTGAAAGACTCCTTCGATTTACAGGAATTTTGCCAGCCATATAGTGTCTAAAAGCAATCGATTGACTTATGCCAACGGAAAAAGAAAGTAAATAGTAACAGCTCAAAGAGGCATGATGCCTCCTTATTTATTTTGTATGCTAAATAGCCTAAGTATGACAGGCCATTACTCAAATAGAAGAAAAGATTTTAGCAGTGATTCAGTGCAATGACCGGGATTTATCATATAGAACGGAGCAAAAAGGGACTTGTGAAAGCGTACCAGTAATCACTTCTATTTTTTTGAGCTTATTTAACAACATCCTCAATTATTTTTTAAATTAAGTTGCACTCAGGTGGCAAGCTGACCATGCCAGAAATCTTTAGCTATCCGGCCTCACCGCATCTGGCATCTGAACTGGATCGGCGTTCAATCGATTTCGAAAAAATTCAGCAGGCAGCCACTATACTGGCCGAGCGTTATGACCGGGTTCTGCTTGAAGGAGCGGGTGGATTAATGGTGCCGCTGACCCGGGACATGCTGACGATCAATTATATTGCAGCGCATCACTACCCTGTCATTCTGGTGACTTCAGGCCGTCTGGGCAGTATTAATCATACTCTACTGAGTCTGGAGCTACTCAAACAACGTGAAGTCACGCTTTATGCTGTGGCATTTAACCATGCTGATGACCACCAGGATCAAACGATTGCGATGGATACCATTCAATATTTAAAGGAGTATCTGACCCGGTATTTTCCAACAGCCGTATGGCTGGATATCCCTAAGCTTGCATGTCACGCTTAGACATGCCGTACTTTATTTCAATGCTGAGCCCACCATAGGGTCGACGGGCATTGAAAGAGAGCTGATAGCCATATTGTTTTAACAGGTTAGCAGTTAATGCCAGTCCTAAACCATGGCCATGCTGCTGAGCAGATTTGCGCCAGAAGCGTTGTCCTAAATGTTGAATATCTTCTGCTGTAAGTTGCTGGCCATTATCTTCAATCACCAGGCAACCAGACTGCATGGAAATCCAAATCTGTTCAGCCTGTGCATGCAGCAGTGCATTCTCAAGCAGATTTTTCAGTACGGTATACAGCACAAATTCAGGTAGCTGAATTTCGCCTAGACTTTCCCATTTCACCTGTATTTTTTTGTTCATTTCTGGATAGCGTGTACCTAAGTCTGCAAGAACTTTCTCAAGTGTGGGGCGAAGCCAGATGGCCTCAGTCATTTCCTGGAGACTGTTTTCTGATTGGGTCAGCAATAAAAGCTGCTCGAGTAATAGTGTATAACGCCGGATACTCTCATTGGCCTGCTGCAAATTGTGCTGAATGGATTCAGGCAGGTTCTGCTGCTGACCGATCAGCTGTGCCAGTTGTACATGGGTTTTAATTGCGGTCAGGGGACTGCGTAATTCATGTGCAGCATAGGCACTAAAGGCTTTCTCCTGTTGCAGACTGTCATTGAGTTTCTGAATCAACTGCGTGGAATTGTTGACAAAAGGCTGTACTTCTTGGGGAATGCTTGCAGGCTTGAGCTGCATTAAAAAATCTGCCGCCTCTGAATAGCTAAAGTTTTTCTGGTTCAGGTATTGACTGAGCTGATCCAAAGACCGGAACTGTCTGCGGATAATAAAGATGATCAGGGCAATACAGATTAGCAGTGAGAAGACCAAGGGAACCAGTACGGACTGTAGAATCTGCTGTAGTAAGGTATCCCTCAAGAACATACGTTCTGCCGCCACCACCTGAATATCACCACGACGCAGGACATAACTGCGCCATTCCGTATCACCCTGCTGCCAGGTGCTGAATCCTTCTGGTCGCTGGCTTAAATTTTGGGGGGCACCGCGTGTTTTGGCAATGACCTGATTATCTAACGAGATGTCAGAGCTAAAAAGAGAGACTTCACAGGCAATTAACTGGTTTGCATCATCATTCTTGGCTAATTTGGATAAGGTTGCATCCCCCAGACTATCCAGCGGTAGCTGCTGAATCAGCCGGGCAACCATTTGCGCAGATGCCGATAGGCGTTGATCCAGCGTGTCTTGTAAACGTTGTTTCAGGTCAATATACAGCCATGAAAATACCGCACTCCACAGCACAATAAACACGGCCAAAAGACTCATGGCCAAACGCCATTTCAAGCTGTGCTTAAACATGACGATGCTCAAACGGTTTGAAAATATAGCCCACACCACGAACGGTCTGAATCAAGTCTGGATGTAGTTTTTGTCTCAGGTGATAAATGTGTACATTCAGGGCATTGCTCTCGATAGCGTCCTGAAAACCATAGAGCTTGTCAATAAGCTGTTCATTTTTCAGGATCTGGTTGGGGTGGCTCATCAGGGTTTCCAGCAGGCTGAATTCACGGCGAGATAAACTCACGGCCTGGTCTTGGTAGGTCACAGTCTGGGTATCCCGATTCAGAACCAGGTCATCAAATTGCAGTGTATTCGAGGCAAAGCCGCGGTGGCGACGGGTGAGGGCATGAATCCGGGCAATCAGTTCCTCCAGCTCAAAGGGTTTGGTCAGGTAGTCATCGGCACCGGCATTCAGGGCCTGAACACACTGATCGGTCCGCAGCCGTGCCGTCAATACCAGTACCGGGAGATCAATCTGGTCGCGTCGCCAGCTGTGCAGCAAGTCCAGGCCATCCTGATCCGGCAGGCCTAAATCCAGTAAACACAAATCGACAGCACTATGCCGGATAAAATAATCTGCAGCACGTGCGTGACTGACATGCTCCACTGAAATATTCAGATAGTTCAGAGCAGCACAAATGCTCTGTGCGATATAGGGATCATCCTCAACCAATACAATAAACATAGAACATCCTGATCAAACTGCCATTATTTTATAAATGATTTGGGCTGTTAATGTTGTCTTAATTTTAGTTTTTCAATAATGCAGTCCTAACAGGAGGAGATCAGCTGGATGTTGAAGTGGATATTGGGTGCCGTGATCGGCGGTGGAATCATGACGGGAACTGCACATGCAGACTTTTTACCACCGGATCAGGCTTTTCAGTTTCAGGTGGTTTCTACAAGTCAGGATCAGGCAGAGCTTAGCTGGAAAATCGCAGAGGGTTATTATCTGTATCATGACCAGCTTAAAGTGTCTCATCAGCAGACCCCAGTCAAGTTGGCATTGCCCAAACCTGAAGACAAAGATGATCCCAATTTCGGTTTGACTCAGGTGCATTATGGGCAAGTCAAAACCAATATGAATGTCCAGCCCAACCAGCAGTTTGCGGTGCAGTGGCAGGGCTGTGCAGAAAGCGGTTTATGTTATCCGGTGCAACGCACCACAGTAAAAACTGATGCAGATGGTTTATTTCCAGCGCAAAACTTGAGCAAGCCTCAAAAGCTGCTGGCCAGCACTACACAGCCAGAAGCAAACGAAAAGATTTTGACTACTCAGAAAGATGAGCTCCAAGCTATAGGGCAAACTCAAAGTACAGATCAAGCACTGGCTGAAGAAAAGGTGGAGAAAGTGCAAGTCGCTGCAGTTTCCGACCCTGTCGTGCAGCCTGAGGTGGAATTAACAGAGAAAAACGACCAGCTTATTACAGACCCTAAAAATCAAACTTCATCAGCAGGCATGAATGACCAGTGGAACAATGACCAGTATTTTTTAAGTTTGCTGTCGAAACAAGGTCTGTTGATTAATGCTCTGATTTTTCTCGGGCTTGGCATTCTGCTGGCATTTTTACCGTGTTCTTTACCTTTAATTCCAATTTTAACGGGAATTCTGGTTCAGCAGCACCGGGGCTACCGTGCTGCACTGATTGCGCTGGTCTTTGTTTTGGGTATGGCACTGGTCTATGCGGTCATAGGACTTGCTGTGGCACAGCTCGGTTACAGTTTTCAGCGCTGGTTTCAAAGTCCGATATTCATCAGTATTTTCAGCATTCTGTTTGTTTTGTTCGCGCTTAATCTGTTCGGAGTATTTCAGCTGTCCTTACCTCAAGGCATGTTACAGCGGCTGGATCAATGGCAGCAAAAGCAGAAGGGTGGCACGCTGATTGGTGCTGGTCTCATGGGCATGATCGCGGCACTGATTGTCGGGCCATGTATGAGTGCACCGTTGGCCGGTGCCTTAATCTATGTGTCTCAGCTTAATCAACCGATTTTGGGTGCCAGCTATCTGTTTGTCTTAGGCCTTGGGCTGGGCTTGCCACTATTTATCGCAGCTGTATTTGGGTCCCATCTTTTACCCAAACCTGGCATCTGGATGGATCGCCTGAAGTTTAGTTTTGGCTTTGTCATGCTGGCCCTGGCCTTGTATTTTGCCCGCCCCCTATTGCCCGGCATTTTATACCTGAGCCTTTTGGGTGTAGTACTGATCACCTGTTCAGGCTACTTCTTGTTCAAGATGCTGCCCCATGTGCATCGGTCTGTATCGAAAATAGTCCTGATGCTGCTCAGTGGTTTACTGGTCTTTGCAGGAGGCATGCAGCTCTATCATGTCTGGAGTCAGGTACAGGTCGCCCATGTGGAATCACGGCTTGAATGGCAGAAGGTCAGTACAGCCGCAGAATTGCAACAGGTTTTAGCCAAACATCCTGCACAGCCAGTGGTAATTGATGTGTATGCGGACTGGTGTGTGGCCTGTCAACCGATTGAAAAGGAAGTGATTCCACGTAGTGATGTCCAGACGGCTTTACAAAATGTGGTTCGTATCAAATTAGACCTGACCCACTATCATCCAAGTCAGGATGAGCTGCTAAAAGAATGGCAAATCCTCGGTCCACCCACCTTTATATTTTTAAATGCAGCGCATCAGGAGCAGCGTGAGTTGCGCTTGACCGGAAGCTTTAGTGCGGCACATTTACTAGGCACATTGCAGCAACTACAAGGGGAGCAACCATGATGATTTCCAGTGATGCACTGCATCTGGGACCTTTGATGTTGCCTTGGACACTCATGATTGTTGCCACTGGCTTGATGCTGTTATCTGCCCTCCTGTTTGGATTAGCCAGAAAGTATTCATGGTCTAAACAGCTGCTTGGCCAAAGTCAGGATTTGCTCTGGAGCAGTTTTTTGCTAGGGATGCTGGGTGCACGTCTTGTTTTCGTTCTGCTCAATGCCGAGCTGTATTTTGCAGCACCCATCGACATACTGAAAATCCAGGACAAAGGTTTTCATTTATGGGGTGGGGTGCTGATTGGCGCTTTGTGGTATGTCATTCGCAACAGACAGCTGCAGACCCGATTCAAAGCCATCTTGCTGATCATCTTTGTACTCTGGGTCGGGCTTGGGCTCGCGTTCAAATCCAGTCTAAAAACTGAAGCAGCGTTTCCTGATCTAGCCTTTGCTGGACTAGAACAGGAACGTCTGGGTACAGATAAGATTCCACTCAGCCAATTCATTGGCCAGCCCACGGTAATTAATTTGTGGGCGAGCTGGTGTCCGCCGTGTCATCGCGAAATGCCGGTATTGGCCAAAGCAGCCAAGCAGCATCCTCAAGTGAATTTTGTCATGCTGAATCAGGGTGAGGAGGTAGCCACCGTAAATGCCTATTTAAGAAAACATCAGTTTCAATTTAAACATGTCCTGCTGGACCCATATGGTGAACTGCCACAGCAGCTGAATAGTTTTGGCCTGCCAACGACGCTGTTTTTTAATGCTCAAGGCCAGCTGGTCGAGCGGCATATGGGGGAACTCAGTCCGGCCATGTTGCAGCAATATTTAAACAGAATTTCAGATCAACCTTAAAAAAACGGAAGGACTTAGTATGAACAGAATTTACCGGGTACTGGGTGCAGGCATGTTCCTGATCATGAGCATGCACACGCAGGCGAATATTAAACAGAATATTGAAAAACAGGGTTTTGTGTTTGTAAAACAGATTCCGGCACCGCAAGGAATGACCGGTTGGGTGGGGCATGAAGACCAGTACTCCAATACAGTATTTATCTCCAACGATGACAAATATTATATCAAGGGCGAACTGTTTGATGCGCAAGGGAAAAGCCTGTCCAATGAGCAGATTGAAAAGCATATGAAAAAAGCGGTATTGGATGATGTCTGGAAAACCCTGGAAAAATCGACCTGGATTCAGGATGGCAAGCCGGATGCACCACGAGTGGTTTATGTCTTTTCCGATCCGAATTGTCCATATTGCTATAAATTCTGGCAGGCGGCTCGGCCTTGGGTCGAATCAGGCAAGGTACAGCTGCGTCATATTCAGGTCGGTGTGATCCGTGAAGAAAGCCGTGGTCAGGTGGCAACATTGTTAATGTCGAAAAATCCAGCAGCAGTTTTTAATGATATAAACAAGAATAAAGGCAAAAAGCAGCTCAAGAAAATGGCAAAGATTCCTGCAGAAATTGCTGCAAAAATTGATGCCAACCAGGCCCTAATGGGGAAATACGGCTTTTTCTCCACACCGTCGATGGCCTGGAAAAATAACCAGGGTGAATTTAAATCTACTCAAGGCCTGGCGATGGACGTCAAAGAAATTTTTGAACAATAAGATCGGATGAGATATGTCCACTTTGGATCATCCACGGGTATTGTTTGCTTTGGAATGAACCGCTCTGGCAGGGAACCGGAATGGTCTGACATTAATTGCATTTGGTTTTGTGATTGAAAAATCCAACCGGCTATTGTAATTAGTCGATCATGAACGTTATGCATAAAAAATAGCCTATGCACAGTGGATGGGGATTGCGGTGATTGTGTTTTGCATGTTGGTGAATATCGCCTCAATCCTGCAATATCGAGGGGGATGGACATCACTGGGACCGCCGGAATTTATTGAAGGTTATTATACCCAGCATCCTGTATGGCTAAACCTGTTTACTGCTTTTAGCGGGCTGCTTCTGATCATTTCTTTTTGGTTGCATTAAGAGGAGGGCTAGGCGCAATACAGCTCGTACAGCTTTTGCATCAGGCTCAAGACCTTGGGATCACTCAGACGATAGAAAATCTGCTTGCCCTCACGTCGGGTGCCAACCATGTTGGCCTTACGCAATACAGTCAGCTGTTGTGAAAGTGTAGGTTGATGAATGTCAGTAGATTCTTCAATTTCCTGAACATTCATTTCCCCATCGACCAGGACACATAAGATTTTCAGACGATCAGGATTGGCCAAAACTTTTAGGCATTGGCTGACGAAATCGACTTGAGAAAAATCAATTTTGGCATTTTCAGCAATCATATCCATAAATGTCCTCACAACTTTTGATGTAGCCCGTGCAGTTTACATAATTTACCATAAAACTGCTTGATTAATATTTTTTATTATATAATATAAAAAAGTATATTGTATAGGGATTAATTCATCATGCATGACTTCCTCATCGCATTTATTGGCGGCTTAATGCTCGGGCTTTCCGTAGTTGGTTATCTTTACGTCAATGGCCGTATTGCAGGAATCAGTGGTTTGATTGGGCAAGTATTAAACTCAAAAACCATGTTTAAAACGCCTGCAATCTGGTTTTTATTAGGCTTGATCCTCACACCGTTTATTTATGGTCTGTTTGTACAACCTGAAATCGAATTGAATGCCAGCCCACTGATGATGATTGTGGCAGGTCTGCTAGTGGGCTTTGGGACACGCTTAGGTTCGGGCTGTACCAGTGGTCACGGAATTTGTGGCATCAGTCGCCTGTCTAAGCGTTCTATCATCGCGACCATGACTTTCATGTTTGCAGGTTTTGTCGCTGTTTATATTATCCGTCATATCACAGGAGCATTCTAAAATGAAAAATGTGTTTGCCTTTTTATTTGGTGCGCTGTTCTCTGTGGGATTGATGGTATCAGGCATGTCCAATCCGGAAAAAGTACTCGATTTCCTGGATCTGTTTGGCGATTGGGATGCCAGTCTGGCCTTTGTCATGATGGGCGCGATTGCGGTGGCCTTTATTCCCTTCCAGAAAGCATTACGTACGGCGCAACCGAAAACAGTATTTAATGACCCTATTGATTTACCTAAAAATAATCAGATAGATAAAAAACTGATCACAGGTGCGGTTTTATTTGGTGCAGGTTGGGGCATTGCCGGCATCTGTCCGGCGCCAAGTTTCACCTTGATCGGTTTGGGCCACTATCAAGTGCTCTATTTTATTGTAGCAATGCTGGTGGGTGTATGGATTCACCGTAAATGGTCAGGAGCTTAACGATGTCAAACTTACCTATAGTAAAAGATTTTTTTCACGAAGATACCAATACCTTCAGTTATGTTGTACGTGATCCTGCAACCAAAGCCTGCGCCATTATTGATAGCGTTCTGGATTACGATCCGGCATCAGCAAGTACCTCAACTATTCATGCCGATAAAATTATTGCCTATATTAAAGAGCAGGGTTTAACGGTCGAGTGGATTCTGGAAACCCATGTCCATGCTGATCATCTGACTGCAGCGCAATACCTCAAAGCTGAGTTAGGTGGCAAGATTGCCATGAGCCAGAAAATTGGTATTGTTCAGCAAACTTTTGGCGCGATTTATCATCTGGATATTAAACAATGGAATGCCCAGCAGCTCTTTGATTATTTATTTGAAGATCATGAGTCGTTCCAAATCGGAACATTGAAAGCCTATAACATTCCAACACCGGGACATACGCCTGCTTGCCTGAGTTATGTGATTGGTGATGCGGTTTTTGTGGGTGATACCCTGTTTATGCCAGATTATGGTACAGCACGTTGTGACTTTCCGCGTGGCAGTGCAGAACAGCTTTATGATTCGGTACAAAGCCTGTTTCAGTTGCCAGAAGATACCCGGGTCTTTTTATGTCATGACTATTTGCCTGAAACACGTGAATCCTATGTGTGTGAATCTGATATACAGACACAAAAGACACAGAATATTCATATTCATCAGGGAATCAGTAAAGCTGAATTTGCTCAGATGCGCAACCAGCGGGATTCAGGACTGAGTATGCCTAAACTGATTCTACCGGCGATTCAGATCAATATGAAAGCAGGGCAGTTTCCTGAGCCAGAGCAAAATGGTGTTTCTTACCTCAAGCTTCCTCTTAACTACTTCAAATAAGCTTGTGTCGTGATTCAACAAAAAGTTCAACCTTTATTGAATCATTTTTGTGGATAAGGGAGAGGGCGATGTGGGCATTAATACTGGAAGGATTGGCGATTGGTGGCTTGCTGGGTCTAACCGGTGCTGGTGGCGGCATTCTGGCTGTACCGGCACTGATGGCGAGTCAGGGTTGGACGGTAGCTCAGGCTGCGCCGGTGGGCTTGCTGGCAGTCACGCTGTCGGCCTTGGTTGGAACGTTCGAAGGTTTATTCAAGCGTATTGTACGTTATCGCGCTGCGCTCTGGATCGCGCTGATCAGTATTCCTTCAGCCCGTTATGGCGTGCATCTGGCTGATATCGTTTCTCCAGTCTGGCTGACGCTGGCTTTCAGTCTGGTCATGCTGATTGTTGCTTACCGGATCTTCTTTAATAAAGTCCATGATCATGGTAATGCACCGTGCAAGGTCAATCAAACGACCGGTCGTCTGATCTGGAATGTGAAAACGGCCTCCTTTCTGGCTGGTATTGGTGTAGTGGCAGGTTTATTAACGGGTCTGCTTGGCGTTGGGGGTGGTTTTGTTATTGTTCCAGCCCTGCGTAAATTCACCGATCTCGATATGCGCAGCATCGTGGCGACCTCTCTCATGATTATTTTCCTGATTGGTGGGGTCAGCATTTCTGCACACGTACTGGAGGGCTTTCAATATCCTGTTTCGGTCACACTGGCCTTTGTCCTGGCCTGTATTGTCGGGATGTTCATTGGACGCAGTCTGATGCATCGGATTGACAGTAACAAGGTACAGAAAATATTTGCCACAACCGTGGTTGGGGTAGCTATGTATTTAATCTATTCAGCGCTCATGGGCTAAAACAGACGATTAAGTACCTAAACTAAAGCGCTTTAATCTCCCTGAGCATCGTTTATGCAATGTGAATATCGTTTTAATGGCCGAGGAAGAATGAAAATGATGAAAACTGCAGAGCAATTGATCCGGAATGCAAAAAGCCGGATTCAGGAAGTCAGCGTAAATGAATTGTTTGAGGCGATGCAAAACCATAAAACCATACTGATTGATGTTCGGGAACCAGATGAATTCCAAGCAGCAGCGATAGACCGGGCGGTGAATTATCCACGTGGTATTTTGGAAATGCGAATTCACCAGCATCCCTTAGCCAGTCATCATTGTGATACCCAGCAGGCACTGGAACATCTTAAAGATCAGCCGATTTATTTGATTTGTGGTACGGGTGGACGTTCAGCACTGGCAACCGATACCTTACAGAATATGGGTTTTACCCAGGTCAAGTCGGTTCAGGGTGGTTACCAGGCCTGGCTGGAACAGGGCTATCCGGTAGAAAAATAAGCTATTGAATATATAAATGAATGCTGATTTCTTTATTTGAGGTGAAGCAATGAAATACAAAGAATTAACCCAGAACATTTCGGGCAGTTTAAGAACTTTAAGTCAGGATTCGCCTGATTTAATGAAAAGTTTTAACCAATTGTCACAGACTGCTATGCGTGATGGCGTGATTGATCCGAAAACCAAGGAGTTAATTGCCTTGGCGATTGGTGTGGCGGCACGTTGTGATGGTTGTATCGGTTTTCATGTTCGAACCTTAGTCAAAATGGGCATGACCCTACGGGAACTGGAAGAAGTTTTAGGCGTTGCCGTCTATATGGGTGGAGGACCTTCATTGATGTATGCCGCAAATGCCCTAGAGGCATTTAAAGAGTTTTCCAGCTGATTGAATCGTTTAGTAAATGGAGGCTGAAATGAGTCAGCACTGGAATGAATTGTATGCCCGGACGCAAGATCTGTATGGCACAGCAGCAAATCTTTTCATTCAGCAAATTTCGGACAAAATCCGAATAGAGGGTAAAACACTGGCAATTGCTGAAGGTGAAGGACGGAATATCTTATACCTGGCTGAGCGGGCAAGACAGCAGGGTTACCCTTTTTCAGCGGAAGTCTGGGATTATTCTGATGTTGCTTTGACGCATCTGTCCAGCAAGGCTGAAGCCCAAGGGATAAAAGTTGAACTTAAACATGTTGATTTAACAGTAGCTCAATGGCCATCGGAGTTTTATCAAAATGTGATCTGTGTATTTGGTCATTTCGATATAGAAACACAAAAACAGGTTTTAGAAGGCATAAGAAAATCCTTGCTCAACGGTGGATGGTTTATTGGTGAGCTATATTCAAAGGAACAGATCGACTATAAAACCGGTGGTCCTTCAAATGTCGAATATTTATACGATCCTCGTTGCATTCTAGAAGTCTTCGGACAGGACCACATCCATCACTTTTATGTCGGGGAGCAAGAAAGGCAGGAGGGAAAATTACATTGTGGTAAATGCCATGTTATTCAATTTGCGATACAAGTGAGGAAGTAGAGCATAAGTGAATTTAATACATTTTGCTGACGATAAGGTCCTGCATTCTCATCATCAATATTTTTAGGGGGGATTACCATTACCGTAAAAATTCTCATTAAGACTAGGGAATGTATCTTTTTACTGATCTGTACCTTTTTTAATTTTCCTCTGTTCTTTAATTTAGTACCATCAATATAACTTACGCTGACGAGCTGGATTCACTGAATGAAGTATATGGAAATCAGAGATTTGATTGAGGCTGAATTGAAAAAATACAGTTCTAATCAAATGATTCCATCGGAACGTTACTTGGCATTAAAGTTTAACTGTTCAAGGGAAACAGTGCGTAAGGCTTATGAACAGCTTCGTGCCGAAGATAAAATTTACAAACGGCAAAATCTCGGCTGGTTTGTGAGTAATAAAAAAATTCAATACTATCCAAACTCAATTGAAAATTTTCGTTCTTATATGAAGGCACAGGGTTTTAATGCCAGAACAGAACTGATCTCGACCAGACAGCTGGAGCGATTTGATCACAGTGATGTTTTTAGTGAAGCAACGAGAAGACTCGGCTTTATTGAAATTATCCGTTTACGTTATGCTGATGATGTCCCGGTACTCCTTGAATACAATTATCTGCCTGTTGCGCTATTTCCAGATGTGCTGAATTATGACGTGATTACTTCGGTCCAAGATGTCATTAAAAATCACTTTGATTATGATTATACGAGTAGTCAGTTAAAAATTAAAAATACCGGTGTCTCTCATTTTGAGAGCCAATATTTAGGAATTCCTATAAGCCAAACAGCAACTTACATTGAACGTATTTCAAAATCAAACGATCTGGTGATTGAATATGACATCGAAATCTGGTCTCAGGACAAAATTGAAATGACCCTAGATATTCACGCATAAGCTTATATTTATCTCCAATCCATTCAAATCCTAAAAACTTCTGTGTTTTTAGGATTTTTTTTTTTAAATAATTTTAATTATTAAGCATTCTATTTTTATATTTAAAAGGCTAAACTTGCCTCCAATTTAATACTGGTATGTACCACTTAATTTTGGGACAAACCTTAAATATTAAATGTATTTGAAAATACTGTGTAGATGTTTGCTTAAATGATGACTCTCCATTACCACATGATGATCTGGCTCAGGAATATTGATAATGACCACAATGACTGATGATTTAGGTCATGGTATGGGCAATGCCTGGGAACATAAAGACTGGGCACATATTTCTGATCCAGAATTACAAAGCCTGCAGCAGCAGTATTCCTGTTTACAAGGTCATATTCAGATTTTGTGGTGTAGTCCACGGCCATTTTCATCTGCAGTATTGGTTAAAGTAGAGCAGGATCTTGTGAGCAGGGATGAAATAGTCGCGCATCAGTATTTGATTAAGCGCAGCCATTGTTCCTTTCGTCGTGCCCGCGATATTTTACAGGAGCATGCCGTTCTTCAGCATTTAGCTAGCAAAGAAATTCCTGTTGCAGCATTGATTAGCTCAAATCAAGGTCTGACCGCTTTAGAGCTAGGTGACTGGACCTATGAAGTCTATGCAAAAGCAGCCGGCTTAGATCTGTATGCAGATCAGCAATCCTGGAAACCTTTTTTCTATGCTGAACATGCTGCGAAAGCGGGGCAATTACTGGCAAGCTTACATATGGCCATGCAGGATTTTCCTGAGCGGCAAGGCCGATCAGCATCTTATTTATTGTCCAATCAGCAGCTTTTAAACAGTGAAAATATCGTTACAGCCATTCAACGGCGCATTGTAAACAGTCCAGAATTAAGCCGTTACTGTGCCGACAAAAATTTAGATCCTTACTTTTTAGATCAAATCTTACAGGTTCACCAGCGTATTCAGCCTGTATTGCAACAGGCAAGCAGAATTTGGACCCATAACGATTTACACGCTTCTAATCTATTTTGGTCAGCACCGGATGCCAAAGCGGAGATTACTGCCGTAATTGATTTTGGTTTATCTGACCGAAATTCGGCACTTTATGATCTGGCTGTGACGATTGAACGTAATTTCATTGATTGGTTGGAATTAAAGCAGAACCCACATATTCCGATTGATGAAGCCGGTTTAACCGCTTTTCTCCATGCTTATTTTTCCGAGATACATCCACAAGAAGATTTTAGTATTTTGCCAGAACTGCTGAAAATCGTGCATTTGGATTTCGCTTTTTCAGAGCTTGAGTATTTTGTTGGGATTACTCAAAACCAGCAACATGCAGATGCTGCTTATTACGACTGGATTATCGGTCATGTGGACTGGTTCTTTGGCGAACAAGGTCAACAATTTACCCAGACCTTAACCCGGCTCATTCAAGATGAATTGCAATCTTCTCAATGCTCTCTCTAAACCCAGCATCATCACCCACTTCACAGACATAAGGTTTCGTATGAACACTCGTCAACTCAAACAGAATGTATTAATCCGATCTTTAAATATGATCATTCTGTCGCAGCTGTGTTTAGTCCCGCTGACTTATGCTGAAGACGATGTTCAAAAGCTTGACACGATTGTTATCACAGCCGATCAAAGCATTCCTTACTCGAGTGCTAAAGTGAATGTTGAGGGATTTGCTACGGACAGTCTGCAAAAAATACCTGCATCGGTCTCTATTTTGACTGCTGATCTTATTGCTGAACAACATGCCCGTGTGCTGAGCGATGTTATAAAAAATGATGCAGCCATCGGTGAGGGCTATGCTGCAATTGGCTATTATCCAAACTTTGTCTCGCGTGGCTTTGCACTCGATTTGGCATCTAGCTACCTCATTAATGGCAATGTGATTCGTGGTGAACAAAACGTCGCACTTGAAAATAAAGAACGTGTGGAAATTTTAAAAGGCATGTCCGCGATTCAAAGTGGGATGTCGACCCCGGGTGGGGTTGTGAATTATGTCACCAAGCGACCGAAAGATATTCAGGCACTGACATTCTCGGCCGATCAACACGGCCAGTTTTCAGTGGCAACTGATCTCGGTGGTTTTTGGGGTGATGAGCAACAATTCGGATATCGCATCAATCTGGTGAATGAACAGATGGAGTCTTATGTCGATCATGTCGATGGTGAACGCTATCTAGCGGCATTGGCCTTAGATTGGAAAACATCTGAGCAATCCAAATTAGAATTTGATCTTGAAGCACAGCGTTCCGAACAAAAATCAGTGCCAGGTTATCAATTACTGGATGGTAAAGTCCCAGAAAATGTGAAATGGGACCGATTGCTGGGTTATCAGACTTGGGGCAAACCGGTCACGATCGATAGTCTGAATAGCAGTTTAAAATATAGCTATGCATTGAATGATGACTGGAACTTGGGACTCGTTGCAGCACACAGTAAATCCAGAGTTGATGACTATTCAAGCTTTGCTTATGGTTATTATCGGGAAGGCTGTCTGGAAGAGTATTCTTGTAACACGTTTGGTAAAGCTGGCGAGTATGATATTTATGATTTTCGTAATCCGGATGACACCTTTAAAACCAATCAATTTAAAGTCAAATTGGATGGGGTGATTGATACCAATTGGGTACAACATCACCTTAACTTTGATTTGACTTACACCGATAAATCTAGAAATCGTTACAACGGTATAAACCAGTACATAAATTCAGAAGACTATGTTGGTAATATTTACCAAGATACCTACGACAGGATCCCAGAAGAAGGAAATCTAGGTCCTTATTTTAAAGCTTTAGATAGTGAACAGACTGCTTTTACGGTTTTAGATCGTATTGAGTGGAATGAGAAATGGTCTACTTTGATTGGTGGAAAATGGATCGAGCTTGATGAACAAGCACATGCTTATGATGCAGAGGGTAAGCAGGTAATAAAAGTTCGTGATACGGATTTAGGCAAATTTTTACCACAGTTTGCAGTGAGTTATAGCCCGGTAGAGTCAACAACTCTGTATGCCTCTTATGCCAAAGGTTTGTCAGATGGAAAGACAGCGCCTTGGTTTGCAGAGAATGCTGCTGAAACTCTAGCGCCGATCTATTCAGAGCAATATGAAATTGGCCTAAAACAACAGATCAAGCAGTTTTTATTGACTGCCTCGCTATTTGATTTACACCAAGACAACCAATATAGCAAGCCGATTTCAGGACTTCGCTATTTTGTTGCGGAAGGCGAACAACATAGTCAGGGTCTGGAGCTCGGACTGAATGGTGCATTAACCGATCATCTGGCCTTAACTTCATCTTTAGCCTTGACTAAAGCCCGTTTAGAAAATGTAGAAGCGGTTGAATATGGCAATCATCAGGCGCAAAACGTGCCAAAAGTTCGTTTCGCAACACATCTTCGCTATAACGTACCGAGCATTGCAGGTTTCACTGTTCTGGCAGGTGGTCAATACAGTTCCAGCAAATATGCTAACAAAGAGGGTGCTGCGAAAGTCGCAGGTTATAGTGTGGTTGATTTAGGCGCTGCTTATCAATTTAAGCTAAATACGACCGATGCATTGCTACGCTTGAATATTAATAATCTGTTCAACAAGAAATACTGGCGTGATGCAGGTGAATTTTTGGGTGACGATTATTTATTCTTGGGTTCGCCGCGTACAGCAACCTTGTCATTCAATCTGAACTTCTAAATTGGCTGCTTAATCAGGTTATATTGCTATGGAAAATATAGAAATTGCAGCGTTCATTTTAAATGTTTTAGGTGTCTGGTTGACGTCTAAACAATATAAAGCCTGCTGGGTAGTGAATATTGTCGCTGTATTTCTGTATATCATTATTTTTTATCGTGTCAATTTATTTGCAGACGCAGCATTACAAGCCGTATTTATCTTGATGCAACTCTATGGCTGGTATAGCTGGTCGAAGAAAGATCAAGACCAGGATCTGACTGTACAGATTGGCTATTTGAATAAAAAAATCTGGGTATATAGCCTGATTGTGGGTATTGTCGCTGGTCTGGTGATTGGTGCCTTATTTGCTCATTTCACCGCAGCGTCACTACCTTGGTTGGACTCCATGTTAGCCTCTTTTAGCTTGGTGGCAAGTTATTGGGCGGCAAAAAAATATATTGAAAGCTGGGGCTTGTGGTGTGTTCTAGATGTGATTTATGTCGGTATGTACACCCATAAATCATTGTATTTAACAGCCGTACTCTATTTTCTCTTTATTCTTCTTGCACTGAATGGCTGGAGAATGTGGCGAAATCTTTATAGAGTGAAATTATCTTGAAATGACACTATTGCAAATAGAAATTTGAGGTGATGCTCTTTCCTTTAAAAAAAGTGTTTATAGACTAAAAACTTTATTTGAATTGGCCGCAGCTTGAAGATGTTGCTGATATTTTGTGAAAGCTAGCTACCATACATTCAAAGCGAACCGAAGTTCGCTTTGAATGTATTTCACTTCTTAAAAGAACCCGGCTGGTTTGGTCGAATAGCTCACTAACAGATTTTTGGTTTGTTGATAATGATCCAGCATCATTCTGTGATTCTCACGACCAATGCCGGATTTTTTATAGCCACCGAAAGCCGCATGCGCAGGGTAGATGTGATAACAGTTGGTCCAGACCCGACCGGCCTGAATGGCACGGCCAGCACGGTAGGAAGTATGCGCTGAGCGTGACCAGACCCCGGCACCGAGTCCGTAAATCGTATCGTTGGCGATCTTGATCGCATCATCAAAGTCTTTAAAGGTGGTCACAGCCAATACAGGCCCGAAGATTTCATCCTGGAAGGTCTTCATGTCATTGGTGCCTTTAAAGATAGTCGGCTCAATATAGAAACCTTGACCCACTTCCTGACGTGCTTCACCACCAGTCAGGATCTGTGCGCCTTCTTCACGACCAGTGGCAATACAGCCCAGAATCTTGTCCTGCTGTTCCTGTGAGGCTTGCGCGCCAATCATGGTGTCAGTATCCAGCGGATGCCCGGTTTTAATCCGTTTCACCCGTTCAACGGCACGCGCCAGAAATTCGTCAGCAATACTTTCCTGGATCAGCGCACGCGATGGACAGGTGCAGATTTCACCCTGGTTCAGGGCAAACATGGCAAAACCTTCCAGCGCTTTGTCCAGATAATCGTCTTCCTGATCCATGATGTCGGCAAAGAACAGATTCGGTGATTTACCCCCCAGTTCCAGCGTCACCGGAATAATATTTTCGGTGGCATATTGCATGATCATCTGACCGACGGCGGTGGAACCGGTAAAGGCAATCTTGGCAATGCGTGGGTTGGTGGCTAGCGGGCGACCGACTTCAACCCCATAACCATTGACGATATTCAGGACACCCGGTGGCAAAATATCCTGAATCAGTTCAGCCAGCACCAGAATGCTGACCGGAGTCTGTTCTGCAGGTTTCAACACAATGCAGTTGCCCGCAGCCAGGGCAGGTGCCAGTTTCCAGGCAGCCATCAGAATCGGAAAGTTCCACGGGATAATCTGACCCACGACGCCCAACGGCTCATGAAAATGATAAGCAATCGTATCTTCATCAATTTCGGAAATGCCGCCTTCCTGCGCACGAATACAGCCGGCAAAATAACGGAAATGATCAATCGCCAGCGGAATATCGGCAGCCAGCGTTTCACGGATCGGTTTGCCGTTATCCCAGGTTTCTGCCACTGCCAGCAGTTCCAGATTTTGTTCCAGACGATCGGCAATTTTCAACAGAATATTGGAGCGGGTGGTCGGCGATGCTCTGTTCCATTGTTCTTTGGCTTTGTGCGCTGCATCCAGGGCCAATTCAATGTCTTCTACAGAAGAACGCGGAACCTTGGTAAAGACTTTGCCATCTACCGGAGAGATGTTGTCAAAGTATTCACCTTTGACCGGAGCGACCCATTCGCCGCCAATAAAATTCTCGTATTGTGCTTTAAAATGAACTTTTGAATCAGGTTGATTAGGATCGACGTAACGCATATTTATTTCCTTTGCTTATTTTCGTATGGCAAAACCGCTTCTACAGCTTTGGTATAAGGTACTTCTGCATCTTATTTGATTAATATAACTGGTATAAGGTTGGAAAAAGGTTGGAGCTAGCATGTTCACGATATTTTCATCCATTTTAAAAAAATAACGATTACAGCGGATGTAAATCATGAATTGTTGTGAGAATAAGGAATGATGACAAAACAAGATTTGATGGAAAAAAGGCACAATACTGATCAGCTTCGGCAAAACAGCAGTTTGTCTCCCTTACATGCAGAACAGCTGGGACAGAGTATTGCCAGCTCCTGGCAACGTTCATCCTCGGCTGAAATCCCGAAGAATCGTTTAGCAGCACCGCTGACGGATTTAAAAAAGACCACTTCTTCCTCAACTTTAGCCCAAGCCCTGCAACATTGTGCTCAGGATTTAAAACATATTGCCGAGCAATCTTCTATGGTGCTGGCGGTCGGAGATATCGGCAGCACCATCATTTGGGCAGCTTCTAGCCCACAAATGCAAAGTGCCGCAGAAAGTGTACATTTTATTGAAGGTGGGCAATGGCGCGAAGAGCTAGTCGGAACCAATGCATTGGCATTATCCTTAAAAACTCAACAATCCAGCTGTGTCTTTTCCAGTGAACATTACATGTCCTCCATTCATGATTGGGTTTGTTACGCTGCCCCGATTATTGATCCCTATTCAAAACAGGTCTTAGGTGTCATTGATCTGTCGACTACCTGGCCAAAGCATAACAGTTTAGCACTACTAGCTGCGGAGCGCTGTGCTACGATCATCCAGTCGGCTCTACTAGAATGCCAGAAGCAGCGCCTGTTTATTCGAGCTTTTTCAGTACCTCAAGTGCTGTTTAATGGCAAGATGCTGGTTCTGACTCCTCGACAGATTGAAATTCTGACCATTCTAGCCTTATGTCCGCAGGGTCTGAGTCTAGATACATTGCATCAAGCCTTATATGGCGAGCGCAAGGTCAGTATGGGGACTTTAAAAGCAGAAATGTCACAATTACGCGATTTATTAGGTGGTATGCTGGGTTCCAGACCCTATCGTTTATTGGCGCATGTAGAGGCTGATTTTTTAATGACAGAGCAATCTTTAGATGCTGGGTATATCGATTCAGCCTTGAAATTATGTACCGGCGTATTTCTGGCCAAAACAGAAAGTCCATTTCTATGCGCCTGGAGAGATTGTCTGGAATCACGCCTGAGCGATGCCATTTTCAAGGCTAATGAAACCGATGTCTTGCTGAAACATGTGGCACATTTTCCTGAAGCGATTGATGCTGTAGAACGCCTGATTGAACTGATGCCCAAAAACCATCCCGTTCATCAGACTCTGTTAAAATATAAAAATCTTTAAAGCTGATGTAACTGTCGGTACAAAGCTAAACAGTTAAAATAGGAATATTCTGGAATATTAAGTATTATCCTTGCTTACTGTGAGTTTACTTATTAATTTAGACTGAACCTGATCCTAAAATTTTTATCAGTGGCTACCCAGTTTGCCGTTTGCCTAGATGCTTGATATCAGCTACGCTCACCTTCATGTCATTTGAAGGACGCGCAGTTTATTCCTCAGGGATCAAATATAATCGTAAGATAATACGCTATGAAATTTTATTTGTGGCTAGAACGGGCTAAAAAAATAGTGGCATTTTTCTACCATGGGATTAATGTCGATATTCATAATGAAGGGGACTTCATAAAAAAGAAACACCCCCCGCTTTTATCCTCTTATGAAGGCAAAAGGATCAGCCAGGAACAGGAAAATGCATGTCTGCTCTTGGCACACTTCCTCAGGAAGTGAAACAGGGGCTGTTAAAAATGTAAGTCAGATGCTTGGAGAGAAGACTTACATTGAGGCACTACATCGCCGCTTTAAAAATATCTACCACTTGGGCATGGCTGGCTTTACGTGGATTGGTCAGCATGCAGGCATCTTTTTGTGCATTTTCCGCCATGATGGCCAAGTCAGCTTCTTTTACATTCAATTCCGTCAGCCCAGATGGAATACCAATTGAAGCCGAAAGCTGACGAATGGCGCCAATCGCTTCATAAGCTGCTTCAGTTACGGTTAAGCCTTCTGTATTCACCCCCATCAATTGGGCAATTTTGGCATAACGTTCAGGACAAGCAATCAGGTTAAATTCACAAACATGGGGGAGCAGAATTGCATTACAAACACCATGCGGCAAGTTGTAGAAGCCTCCGAGCTGATGTGCCATCGCATGCACATATCCTAAAGAGGCGTTATTAAAGGCCATTCCGGCAAGATATTGAGCATAGCTCATGGCATCCCGTGCTTCTAGATTATCCCCATTCGCCACTGCGGGACTGAGCCATTCACTGATCATGGTGATCGCCTTTTCTGCACAGGCATCAGTGATGGGATTAGCAGCCGTAGATACATAGGCCTCGACCGCATGTGTCAGAGCATCCATCCCTGTTGCCGCAGTCAGGCCGGCAGGTTTGGCCAACATCAGTTTAGGGTCATCAATCGCAATGAGTGGTGTGCAACGCCAATCTACAATCGCCATTTTCACATGGGTATCGGTATTGGTAATGATACAGAAACGTGTCATCTCCGAAGCCGTCCCTGCCGTGGTATTGATTGCAATCAGTGGTGTCATCGGAACGGTACTTTTATCAATCCCTTCATAATCACGGATATGTCCGCCACCTGCAGTGACCAGACCGATGCCTTTGGCACAGTCATGTGATGAGCCCCCACCTAACGATACAATAAAATCACAGGCATTTTCATTATAAGCTTCAACTCCATGATGCACGTTAATATCAGTTGGATTGGGTTCCGCACCTGGGAAAATATAACTGTCAACACCTGCCTCTTTCAAATAATCTGCAATATCATCTGCAACACCAAATTTAAACAGGCCAGCATCAGTTACAATCAGTGCTTTCTTGGCGCCTAAATTTTGTGCTTTTATCCCGATTTCTTTAGCACAGCCCGGACCAAAAAGTGAAACGCAGGGAATATAAAAACCGTTAGTTTGATCTGCAATATTTTTAAAAGCCATGGGGTGATTCCTTCTACCATTGATTGATTATTTTATCGGTGACCCTCACCGTAATATGAGTATTGGATGAAGCTAAAAAGAATCCTACCTACCAAATACCTACCAATTTAAATTTCTGATTCTAGCCAAAATAATGCATTTGAGGTATTTAAAAGCAGATTGGCAAGGTTTAGCAGATACTGGGTAGATTGGTTTAATAAAGGGCGTGTGAATAGCACACTAGGCTGTTTACTACTTTCTGATTTTAAATAAATACTAAAATGCTTTATTCATTTTTAAGATAAAGATAAAAAGTACGGGGCTTAGAAATACCCATAGAGCCACAAAGCTGATACTGTAGCTAAACTGGGTCCGTAATAAAACTGAACCGTACCGGGTTTGTCGGAGAGTCAATATTCTGAGAGACTATTCCGATGAAAAAACCAAACTATACCCCTGAAATCAGAGAAAGAGCGGTTCAATTACTAATTGAATCTGAAAAAGATTATCCATCGAATTGGGCTGCGATCACCGCTATTGCTCCCTGAGCAGTATACTGCGCAAGGGTTGTACTCCTGAAACACTACGTGTTTGGTATCAAAAATACTTAGATAAACAAAATCCAGTTAAAGTACAGCAGCTTTCAGACCAAGAACGTATCAAACAACTGGAACGCGAAAATAAAGAACTGCAACGTGCCAATGAAATTCTACGTAAAGCAGCCGCTTTTTTCGCCCAGGCGGAGCTCGACCGCCCACACAAATAATGGTGGATTTTATCCATAATAATAAAGAGCTGTACGGAGTCGAGGCGATTTGTAGAAT
>NZ_VPEC01000027.1:0-35709 GCF_013417355.1 Acinetobacter sp. YH12255 | reverse complement strand
TTAAGCCTGCCGCCAGCGTTCAATCTGAGCCATGATCAAACTCTTCAGTTTAAAATCAGTAGTGCCTAAAGGACACCAATCTTGGCTCATCAATTTTCTGACAAATATTTCTCAAATAAACTTCGAGCAATTTCTACCATCAATCAATGAAAATAATTTCGATCGATCAACCAGTAAAAATCCACACAAGTTGTTCTTCATAATCTCTTAATGATCTTTCTAACACCTCGTCAGTGCAAGAAGCTGGACTTCGATATACTTAACAACTCAGCAATTTGCTTCGTTCGTTTCCGTCTATCTCGTCGGTATGGGTGCATTCTAGAGGATTTCAGAATCATTGCAACCCCCTATTCACTATATTTTTCACGTATGTCTTTTTTTTCTACAAAAAATCCTAAAAAATCGCTTTTTTATCTAATTTTTAAGCGTTTTTATGCAATAAATGCACTAAACACATCATTTTATTTTTATAAGCCAAAATTTAATTAGACTTAAAAGCGATCAAAATAATAGCTAGAGTAGTAATTTTTGCTGTTTATCCTTAAATAATGCTTTTTATCTCGTTCAACCCCCAGAAACAAAACCAAATCATGACATATTAGCGAAACCAACGATTCTCTCCTTTCGGCTTGGTAGTTCATTCGCACTTTTTTAGTGAAACTTCTTATAAAAGCGTATCGGTATCTTAGGCTATAAAGATGTTATTCAATGATTTTGGTGTTTGGGTATAAGGCCGCACAAGCTTGCTTATCTATATAGAGATAGAACATATCAGCAGGTTAATTCTATTCAGTTACTTTTCCTGCTTGCGCTGCCCAAGCCAGTATTGCATGACTTCTATAATTATGTCTTTTTTGCCCTGATAGTCTTCAGCAACAAAAAATAGTTTTGCACGTCGCGGTAAACGCTCTTCAATCAGGGAAAATAGATAGTAATTCGCAGCCAGATCAAGCTGCATAAATAAGTTATAGACAGGGATATAACGTTGCTGTTTTTGTTCGGCAGACTGATATTCAAATAAGAAACTTAAAATACAATCAATGTCTTCATCAAAAATATTTTCTGTTGGATAGCGATACATCGAATCCCCTCTGCTTTCTTTTTATATTGTGCTGTCTTTTGCGAACCAATATAGTCAGCCACCCTTTAGCTAGCAAAACAACACTTAATTAGAGGATGAATTCTAGGTGGAATGCCCTCTCCAAGAAAATAATACCTGCGATTTTAAAGGTTCAGAATGAAATCGCTACAAATAAAAAAGGAAGAGATCTCTCCCAAAATCTCCTCCTTAGAATTGAATCTTTACCCGATCCATTATGTCATTATTATAGTTATTCACTTTAAAGCTTAAAAAAGAGTCTCTTGGGGAAGAGACCTTATAAATTGTGGAGTTGTCTTATTATCACCCTCTAGATGCTTTGAACCAATTCTCTAGATGAATAAATCCTATAGATAATAAACCCGAAAAGCAAGCAATTTGGGAAAATTTAACTCTTGTTTTTATAGGGTTTTTTTTGAAGTTGCTTATTTGCTTTATGAATATAGAACATCAATAAAAAAGCAGACCGAAGCCTGCTTTTATTTCAATAACTTATCAATTTTTTAATCGGTGAAAGTAACTTTCGCAATCGCTTTTTTGCTGGCCTGAACGATCAAGGTCAGATTTTCCTTAACCGAATAAGAACTATCTACAGTGTGCCAATCCACTTTCACCGCGCCACGACCTAAAGCATCTTTGGCTTGGGCCGCATTCTTGGTCAAACCTGCTTCACGTAAAATTGAAGTAATAAAGATTTCACCACCAAACTCACCACGTGAAATAGTCACTTCTGGCGTACCTTCCGGTAATTCACCCTCAGTAATGATATTACCTGCACCTTTATGTGCATGCGCAGCAGCGTCGCTTCCGTGGAAACGCTCAACCAGCTCCAGCGCAAGAATCTTTTTCACCTCTTGAGGATTACGGCCTTCAGCAATTTCTTTTAGCAACTGCTGAATTTCTTCAATTGATTTAAAGCTGAGCAGATCAAAATAACGCTCAATCAATGCATCCGGCATTGAAAGCACTTTTTGATACATCGCACCTGGCGCATCAAATACACCAATATAGTTGCCTAAAGATTTAGACATTTTATTCACGCCATCTAAACCTTCAAGAATAGGCACCGTAATACACACTTGTGCTTCCTGATCATAACGACCTTGTAGCGTACGCCCCATCAACAGGTTAAAGGTCTGGTCTGTACCGCCCAACTCTACGTCCGCTTCTAAAGCCACCGAATCATAACCTTGTACCAATGGATACAAGAATTCGTGAATCGCGATCGGCTGTTGACTGTTATAACGCTTGGTAAAGTCGTCACGCTCCAACATACGCGCCACAGTTTGCTGTGATGCCAATTGAATTAAATCAGCCGCGGTTTTTTGTGCAAACCATTCCGAGTTAAATACAACTTTGGTTTTGTTTGGATCAAGAATTTTAAACACTTGTTCTTGATAGGTTTTTGCATTTTCTAAAACTTGTTCACGTGATAATGGTGGACGTGTAGCACTTTTACCTGTTGGATCACCGATCATCGCCGTGTAGTCACCGATCAGGAAGA
This sequence comes from Acinetobacter sp. YH12255, assembly GCF_013417355.1. Lineage (NCBI taxonomy): Bacteria > Pseudomonadati > Pseudomonadota > Gammaproteobacteria > Moraxellales > Moraxellaceae > Acinetobacter > Acinetobacter sp. YH12255. The sequence continues at coordinate 33,106 of NZ_VPEC01000027.1, read as the reverse complement.
ATACTTCGTGGCCCAAATCCTGAAATACTTTTAACTTGTTGATGAGAACCGTATGACCTAAGTGCAGGTCAGGCGCAGTTGGGTCAAAACCTGCTTTAATTTTTAATGGACGATTCTTTTTTAATTTCTTAAGAAGGTCTTCTTCAGAAATAATTTCATGGGTGCCTCGTTGAATGAGGGCAAGTTGTTCTTCAGCCGGCAGGAAATTTGACATCACAAAATCCAATACATCAGTTACTCAATTTGTGCGATATACTAACACTTTTTCAGCATATTGCAGGCTTAAGAATAACCATGACAGCGATCTATATTGGGGTAATGACCGGCACAAGCATGGATGGTGTCGATATTGTTGCTGCTTCTTTTGATCCTTTACAGCTTCATGCCACACTCACTTTGGCATTCGATCCTGACCTGCGGCATGAGCTGATGGCACTGACTTTGCCCGATGACAATGAAATTGACCGTATGGGCAAGGCCGATGTGGCCTTGGCAGAAATGATTGGTCATGGTATCAACCAACTGATTGAAAACAACCAGTTAGATAAATCTAAAATTAAAGCCATTGGCTCACATGGTCAGACCATCCGCCATCGCCCTGAGCATGGTTTTACCCTGCAAATTGGTGACCCCAATATTATTACCGAAATCACCCAGATTCCGGTGATTTCAGATTTCCGTCGTCGTGATTTGGCGGCGGGTGGTCAAGGTGCACCATTGGTTCCTGCCTTTCATCAGGATATTTTCCAGCATGACAGCATTCACCGGGTGATTTTAAATCTGGGCGGGATTGCTAATGTCAGCCTGCTACCTGCCGGAAGTCCTGATGATGTTTATGGCTTTGATACAGGGCCGGCCAACATTCTGATGGATGCCTGGTGCGCGCGTTATACCGGCCAGCCTTATGATGAAAATGGCAATTGGGCCGCTTATGGTACGCCGATTCGCAGCCTGCTGGATCGTTTACAGTCACACGAATTTTTCTCTAAAGAACCGCCTAAAAGTACCGGCCGTGAAGACTTTAACCTGGAATGGCTGGATGAACAGATTGCCGACTGGCGCAATGACCTGCAATACGATGAACTGGAAGATACCCCGGAAAATGTGCAGGCGACCTTATTAAAGCTCACTACCCGCGCCATTAAAAAAGCCATTTATCGTTCTGGCATGGATACCGGACAAGTTTTCGTGTGTGGTGGTGGCGCTTATAATTCTTATTTACTTGAGCAACTGCGCTGGCGCTTACGCAAACATGAATGGAGCATACAAACCACGGCTGATTTGGGCCTCAGTCCGACCTGGGTAGAAGCCACCGCCTTTGCCTGGCTGGCGATGCGTTTTATCAAGCAACTCAATGGTAACCTGCCAGCGGTGACCGGTGCTTTAGGCTACCGTGTTCTGGGAACCATTACTGCTGTTTAAACCTGACCAGAGCAATCTAAAGTTATAAAAAAAGGTCTACATTTATACAGACCTTTTTCATTTTCAATCTTACTTATTGCATCATCAGTTTGGCATTTTCATTACGGAACGCACGCAGAATCTGCTGGCCGGCGCGGCCGGTCGGACTCAAGCCCAAACGCTGCTGTTCCTGACGAATCGCCTGACGGGTTTTATCACCGATCAGGCCATCCACCGCACCAATGTCATAGCCACGATTTAGTAAAAATTGCTGAATCTCGCGACGTTCTGAACGCGAAGTACCCGCGTCATCGGTTGGCCAAGATGTGCTGAAGCTCCCTTTACCCTGTAAACGATCAGATAAATGCGCAATCGCCAAGGCATAACTTTCTGCTGCATTATAGCTATAAATGGCATCAAAGTTTCTAAAGACCAGGAAGACTGGGCCATTCGGGCCGGCAGGCGCAAGCAAGCCAGCTTGAGAAGACGCTGATAAATTCCCTTGAATTAAAGGGGAACCATCGGCACGCACTACACCACGGCTAATCCAGCTATTCAGTGATTTTTTATTGCGACGGCCTTCATTTGAGATTGACATGCCTTGCGGGATTTTTACTTCAAAACCCCAAGGCTGTCCGGTCTGCCAACCACGCTTGCTTAAAAAGTTGGCGGTTGATGCCAAAGCATCCGGAATACTACTGACCAGATCACGGCGGCCATCGCCATCAAAATCGACCGCAAGCTCATCATAGGTCGATGGCATAAACTGGGTATGACCAAAAGCTCCAGCCCATGAACCTTTCAGCTGATCCTCTCGTACATCACCGCGCTGTAACAGTTTCATCGTGGTAAAAAACTCACCACGGAAATAACTCTGGCGTCGCCCTTCACAGCTCAATGTTCCCAGAGCCTGCAATAAAGGATAGCGACCGGAAATATCACCAAAATTACTTTCTACACCCCATACCGCGACAATCGTTTCTGCAGGCACGCCATAGGCTGCGGAAACACGATTTAAGACTTCGCGATGTTGCTGTAATTTTTGCCGGCCGAGCTGAACCCGCTCTTCATCGACCAAACCAGACAAATAGTCCCAAATCGGGGTAGAAAATTCCGGTTGATAGTTTAAACGTTCAATTACGGAATAATCAGGCGTTAAATTTTGCGTATAACGGTCATAGCTGCCTGCACTAACACCTTTTGCTACAGCCTGACTACGTAAATTCGCCAAACAGTTTTGAAAATTATTCTGGGCAGGGAAATTTGATGGGCTGCTGGCCGCTGAAGGCAAAGTAGTCGTGTCGACACGCTGACCATTAATAATCAGCTCGGCATTTGCCTGAGAAACAGCCAAGAATAAAGAACCAACCACAAGCGCAAAACGTTGCATAAGACCCTTGAATATTTAGATTTTGAATTATGTTCCTAACATAGCAGCTCAATCTAAAAATTAAAGCTCAAATAGGTAAATTTAAATTCATAATTTCTGCACTTTTGAATTCATTTTGTAGTTTTAAATTTAAATAACTTACCCACAACTTGTTTTTAAATTCAAAAGCAGCGGCGCTGTTTGAATTTAAATTTAAAATCCAAGAAACAACCTTTAAATTCAAAACCTTCTTTGTGGATAACTTAACATAAACAGGATTAATCAGATATTTATCAAGGTTTTATTTTGTGAATTAAAAACAGGGTGGCTTGGTTTATTTTTAAATTTAAACTTTGAATTCAAAGTAGCGGTTTGAATTTAAATTCATATTTTGAATTCATTTAAACTTTAAATTCAAAGACTGTTTTAAATTTAATATTTTAAATTCAAAGTATTTCTCTGTGGTCTATGAATCTTCATTTAGACTCTTTTATGTATACGCAATTGTTTATTTTACAATCAATTGAAAAATATCATGATCCGATACAATGGCAGGCATTTTCGAAGAGGCGCAATCATGCCTGAATCTGGAGAAATAAAAAAGCGACCACCGAAGTGATCGCTTTTTTTATCAGCAAGATAGCGCTTAAATGGTCATATCTTCGCTCAATGCCAGTGGATTCGGTAAAATCTTCGCCAGTTGACGGCATAAAGTCGTCAGCTGAGTACTGTCGGTTGGCATCAGGGTAATGTGACCAATCTTACGACCTTCACGCTCTGACTTGTTATACAGATGCAAATGCGCACCTTCTAAAGCCAGAACATCTGCAGATTTTGGATGCTGTCCGATGATATTCACCAGTACGCTTGGACGAATCACTTCCGTTGAACCCAGTGGCAGACCGGCCACCGCACGAATATGGTTTTCGAACTGTGAGCAGACTGCACCTTCAATCGACCAGTGCCCTGAGTTATGCACACGTGGTGCCATCTCGTTTGCATATAGACCTTTGTCTGTCACAAACAGCTCAAGGGTCAATACGCCCACATAGTTCAGATGATTGAGCAGGCGAGTGATGTAGTCCTGTGCGACCGGCTGCAAGTCTGCACTGTTCGGTGCAGGCACAATCGAGTGCGACAGGATGCCATTGTGATGATGATTTTCAGCCAATGGCCAGGTTTTTACATCACCATTTTGACCACGTACCGCAATGATCGACACTTCACGTGAGAACGTCACAAAGCTTTCTGCAATCAGTTCACCGGCAGGGCCAAGTTCCGCCCAAGCCTGCTCAATCTGATCAGTACTCCGCAGGACAAATTGACCCTTACCATCGTAACCACCGCGAGAGGTTTTTAATACGATCGGTAAGCCCAGTTCAGCCACAGCCGCCTGTAAACCTTCAAGTGCAGTCACTGCTTTATACGGCGCAACAGGAATGTCGAGCGTATCAAACAGGGCTTTTTCAGACAGACGATGCTGTGCAATTGCCAAGGCTTGACGTGGTGGATGCAGGTCTTTGTTTTTCACCAGCACATCCACATCTGCAAGCGGGGTATTTTCAAATTCCAGACTGAATACATCAGCACTGTGCATAAAATCCTGTAGACCATTTTCGGCCTTGCTGGAAATCACTTGACCGAGTGCCGCAGAAGGGCAATCCGTACTTGCTTCAAAGAAAGTACATTGAATATTCAATGGCAATGCCGCTTGCGCCATCATGCGCCCGAGCTGACCGCCGCCAAAAATACCGATGGTTTTATCCATGATGTCTGTCCCGTATGAAGCTTGGTTTTAGTTTTGACCAGGAATGTTATTGCTTGCCACTTTATCTGTTTGTGCCGCACGGAAATCTGCAACATTTTTCGCGATGTCAGGGCGGGTCAGACCTAAAATTTGCGCTGCCATAATGGCTGCATTGGTTGCACCAGCAGGGCCAATCGCAAGCGTACCCACCGCAATACCTGCTGGCATTTGTACAATCGAAAGCAAAGAATCGACGCCGTTTAAAATGGATGATTTGACTGGCACACCCAGGACTGGAAGATCAGTCTTTGCCGCACACATGCCCGGTAAATGCGCAGCACCACCCGCACCGGCAATAATCACCTGAATGCCACGATCACGCGCCTGCTCAGCATATTCAAACAGACGGTCAGGAGTACGGTGTGCAGAAACGACTTCAGCTTCAAATGGGACACCAAGCTGCTTGAGCATGTTGGCAGTATGTTCGAGAGTTGCCCAATCTGATTGAGAACCCATGATAATTCCTACTAGAGGAGCATCTTGTGCAGCAGCCGCATTCATTGCAAATTTTCCAGAGATTAAAGTAACAAAAAATAAATCTCGACGAGAGAGCCAAGCTTTAATAGGAGGTGCTTATTATAGACTGATTTTTCGGCTTCATAAAATTTAACGGTCAAAGCAAGGTTCGATTTTTCTTATTTTTTGGCAGAATATTAAAAACTGGAATAAAAATAGGCGTGTAGTCTGCAAAGCTTTCGATCAGGAAGTTCTGAAGACAAAATACACACATCCGCACAGACACAAGGCTGCCCAGAGATAATCCAGTTTAAAGGGTTGCTTAAACATGAAAATCATAAAAGGCACAAAGACCAGCAAAGTCACCACTTCCTGAGTGATTTTCATTTGCCCCACGGCCAGTCCCTGCTGTGCCAGTAATCGGGTGGCCGGAATCATCAGACTATATTCAAACAGGGCAATCATCCAGCTGAATAAAATTGCCTGCCACAACGGCGCATCATGCGGTAAAAATTTTAAATGCCCATACCATGCCAAGGTCATAAAGCAATTGGCAATTACCAGAAGAAATAAAGCCGGTAACATCGGCATGTACTCTGCAAAAAGATCGGGTTTATTCTACGATTTATTTTGCAAAAAGATATTCTCTAAATTTGAAATTTTCTCTGAATTTATCTGTGAAACAGGATTTAAAAATTCCCGCAGCAATGCTTGAACTTTGACTATCTTTTCCGTGTAAGCCTTGCTATCGTTGCTTGCAAATTGAATAAATCATGATAACCGCACCAATATAAGGTGATGGGTCAGACAGGAACGGAGTGAAGTAGATGCATCTGCATATTTTGGGTATTTGTGGCACTTTTATGGGATCGCTGGCGCTCCTTGCACGCGATCTGGGCCACAAGGTGACAGGTTCAGATTTGAACGTCTATCCACCGATGTCGACCCAACTTGAAAATGCAGGCATCAGCTTGATGCAGGGTTATGAGCGTAGTCACTTGCAGCCGCATCCGGACCTGATCATTGTTGGCAATGCCATGAAGCGTGGTATTGATGCAGTAGAATATATGCTGAATGAAGGCTTGTCTTATATTTCAGGCCCACAGTTCCTGGCAGATCATGTTCTGCAAGGCAAACATGTATTGGGGGTTGCGGGTACACATGGCAAAACCACCACCACAACCATGCTGGCCTGGGTGCTGGATCAAGCCGGTTTAGAGCCAGGCTTCCTGATTGGTGGTGTGCCACTGGGTTTTAGTGAGAGTGCACGTCTCGGTGGCGGCAAATATTTCTGTGTCGAGGCGGATGAATACGATTCGGCTTTCTTCGACAAGCGTTCCAAGTTTGTGCATTACCATCCAAAAACGGCGATTTTAAATAACCTTGAATTTGACCATGCTGATATCTTTGATGATCTGGCTGCAATTCAAAAACAGTTCCATCATTTAGTTCGTACTATTCCAAGCGAAGGCCGAATCATTGCGCCGATTACCGAAAGCAATATCGATGAAGTACTAGAGCAGGGTTGCTGGACACCGGTGGTGCGCACCAGTCTGGATGCCAATGAAAAATCTGAACTGTATGCCGAACAGTTATCGACAGATGGTTCTCACTTTAAAGTCTTGCAACACGGTGTGGTGAAAGGTGAAGTGCAGTGGAGCATGACCGGACAGCATTCGGTGGCCAATGCGCTCGCGACGATTGCCGCTGCCGAGCATGTCGGCGTCTCCATTGAAACCGCCTGTGAAGCTTTATCTAATTTCGGTGGGGTAAAACGCCGTATGGAACTATTAGGCACAGTCCGTGGTATTGAGGTTTATGATGATTTCGCCCATCATCCCACAGCGATTGATACGACCTTGGAGGGCGCGCGCAAACGACTGGGTGAACGCAAACTCTGGGCAATTATTGAACCACGCTCCAATACCATGCGTATGGGCAGTCATAAAGAGGGTCTGGGTCATTCAGCACGTCTGGCCGATGCAGTAATCTGGTATCAACCGGAAGGACTGGACTGGGATCTGCAACCGGTCATTAATGCTGCGCCAAATAAAGCCAAAATTGCACGCACACTGGATGACATCATTCAGACCGTGGTAGCAGAGGCAGGTGAGGGCGATGCCGTAGTGATTATGTCAAATGGCGGTTTTGGTGGTTTACATCAGAAATTGATCAGTGCTTTAAACGCATAAAATAGATGCGTGGATAAGTATGTGAAAAAAGAAGCCCGCGATGCGGGCTTCTTTTTTCAGGGCAGTTGTTTTAGCAATCAAGAGAGAATGGCTGTTTTGACCTTTGCATTGCATGATGTCAAATTGGCCTAAAATGCCGATCACTCATCAGCCATTACGCATGATGTTTTGTTGCAATCTGAACGCGAGATAGATTGCAGCAGCACATCACTCAAGGCACAATCGAGAAGAACACAGGTATTTATAGACCTGACAGCCAGATCAGAATCAGGTCATTCTCATTCCTCACTCCTTCAGGAGATGTGTCATGACAACAATGAAAGCCATGGTCTATTACGGCAAAAACGACATCCGGCTTGAAGACCGTCCCATTCCCACTATTTTGCATCCCAGCGATGCGGTTATCAAACTCACTAAAGTCACTATTTGTGGTACAGACCTCGGGATCTGGAAAGGTAAAAACCCGGAAATTGAACAGCAAGCCACACGCAAACAGGGCAGTTTTAATGGCCGTATTTTAGGTCATGAAGGCATTGGTATTGTAGAAGAAGTCGGTTCTGCCGTTCAAAACTTCAAAAAAGGCGACCGGGTGATTATTTCCTGTGTCAGCCGCTGTGGAACCTGTGAAAACTGTCAGAAACAGCTGTATGCACATTGTCGCAATGAAGGCGGCTGGATCATGGGCTATATGATTGATGGTACTCATGCCGAATATGTACGCACGCCGTTTGCGGATACTTCTCTTTATCATTTACCTGAAGGGTTCGTAACTGTTAGTTGAAATCTACTCATTTCTATACTAATATATACAAATGAGTAGATATGTTGGTATTAGTGTTGCAGCTAAAACATTAGGTGTATCCATCCAAACCCTAAGAAGATGGGATGAGGAAGGCACTTTAGTTGCAGATAGAACCCCAAAAAATCACAGACGATATGATCTGAGTCAGATCACGCCTGAACTTATCCACGACCTTTCCATCCAAAACAGCCGAAAAACCATTGCTTATGCCAGAGTGTCTAGCCATGACCAAAAGGCTGATCTTGAGCGTCAAAAACAAGTTTTGGAAATGTACTGTGCTAAACAAGGATGGACATTTGAAATCATTGCCGATCTCGGTTCGGGTATGAATTACCATAAAAAAGGACTTAAAGCCCTTTTAGATGGAATTATTAATAATGAAATTGGTCGCTTGGTACTGACTCATAAAGATCGTTTATTGCGCTTTGGTGCTGAATTGGTTTTTGCTTTATGTGAAGCCCGAAATGTTGAAATTGTGATTATTAACCAAGGTGAAAATCTGAGTTTTGAGGAAGAACTCGCTCAAGATGTATTGGAGATAATTACTGTATTTTCAGCACGATTATATGGTAGCCGTAGCAAAAAGAACCAAAAGTTGATACAGGCGGTTAAAGAGGCACTATGAGTCAATTTATACGAGGGCATGTCATTGAGTTGATGCCCAATAACAAGCAAGCAAGCCACTTCGCTCAGGCGAGTGGTGTTGCTCGTTTATCGTATAACTGGGCTTTAAAGGAGTGGCAACGACAATATAAGGCTGATAAAGAATATCGAGATCAGTGCGATTATTATGGTGTTGAGGTGGATAAAAACCTCCTCAATAAGCCTCATGAAGCAAAATTAAGAAAACATTTAAACTCATTCAAATTTCAAAAATACCCTTTCATGAAGAAGGTAACTAAGTGCTCACCACAATTGGCAATTAAGCAGTTGGGTAGTGCTTTTGATAGATTCTTTAAGGGGAAATCAGGGTATCCAAAGCCAAGAAAAAAAGGCAAGGATGATCGTTTTTCATTATCAAATGACCAATTTAGTGTGGATAATAAGTCTATTAGAATCCCAAATTTAGGTTGGGTGAAGATGACTGAGGCTCTGCGCTATAAAGGTAAAATCCTATCAGCTAAAGTTTTTAAGCAAGGTGCAAAGTGGTTTGTATCAATTGCTGTTGAATTGACTCAAATTGAAAAACTTAAATCCAAAACAGGTTTATCTATTGGTGTTGATTTAGGTGTGTCTAATCTTGCCACCCTATCAAATGGTGAGATTATTCCATCCAATGCGCCATTGAAAAGACAGCTTGGAAAACTTAGGAGGCTGAACAAGTCTTTAAGTCGCAAGAAAAAACGTAGTCAGAATCGAGAGAAAGCGAAAACCAAGCTCTCTCGCCTACACTACAAAATCGCTTGCCTACGCAAGAATAATCTTCATCAGGTCACAACGGACTTGGTTACACGTTTTGATGTGATCGCTATTGAAGATTTGAATGTTAGAGGCATGGTCAAGAATCGGAAACTTGCAAGAGCCATATCTGATATGGGCTTTTATGAGTTCAAGCGACAGCTGATTTATAAAGCCAAACAGCATGGAAAATCGGTGCTTTCAGTTGGTCGATTCTTCCCAAGTAGTAAAATGTGTTCATGCTGTGGTGAGCTAAACCAATCACTTACACTCTCAATGCGTGAGTGGAAATGTTTGGTTTGCCAAACCACCCAAAATAGAGATGTTAATGCGTCAATTAACATCCTGCGATATGCGGATAAAGATTTAATCGCTGCGTAAGTGGTGATTAAGGCGGTGAGTTACACCGTGACAGCCTATGGAATTAAGGTAATCCCAGAAGCAAATGTTTTTGGTTCTCGATGTTGAAGTAGGAATTAAACATCAAACCCACATGAGTAGGTTTGAGTAGGTTTTAAATAACGGTTAAATGAAGATGTCGCTGTGTTCCTGTCGGATATCTTGCCGACATCACATGAAATTGGTCTGCAATATGGCGATGTCAAACCCGGAGATAATGTGGTGATTGTCGGTGCCGGCCCGATCGGCATGAGCTGCCTGCTGACCGCTCAATTCTATTCACCGGCCAACATCATCATGGTCGATGTCGATGACAACCGACTCGAGTTCGCCAAAACAGTGGGAGCGACGCATAGCATTAACTCCGCGAAAGAAGATGCCATACAACGTGTGCTGGAGCTGACGGATGGGCGAGGGGTCGATTGTGCCATTGAAGCGGTTGGTCTGGAGGCGACCTGGAATATCTGCCAGCATGTAGTCAAAGAGGGTGGACATATTGCCAATGTCGGCGTACATGGCAAATCAGTTAATTTTGAACTGAATAAACTCTGGATTAAAAACCTGACCATCACCACCGGACTGGTCAATGCCAATACCACTGCTATGCTGCTCAAAACCTGCTGTTCCGGTAAATTACCGCTGGAAAAACTGGCGACCCATCACTTTAAATTTAATGAATTTGAAAAAGCTTATGATGTGTTCAAGCATGCAGCCGATGAAAAGGCCTTGAAAGTGATGATCGAACTCAATTAATGCGGGAAAGTCTGATAGTCCGCTTGGCGGACTTTTTTTATTTGTAGCTGGAGTGAAAAATAGGGCATATCACCGCACTACTTATCAGCTTGTATTGAAAGCTCATTAGGCCGTTTTGCTCTTGGCAAATCGATCTAAATGATTAAGTAGAAGAGGCCGCGACATCAGATAAACTTTGGTCACGCTTAAACATCACATCCACATAGGAACATTGCGGAATGATGGTTAAACTTTTTTCACGGGCAAAATCGACCAGCACATCCAGCATTTTTCGGGCAACGCCCTGACCACGCAAGGAATGATCGACCCAGGTATGATCTGCAATAATCACCGAGGCTTCCCGCCATTGATAGGTAATCTCGGCCAGACGTCGACCTTTATCTTCCATAAAAAATACACCACCGCGTTTTGAATCTTGATATTGAATCTGCATAGATCTCCACCTTTATTTTCATTTTTAACTGCTTAACACATCGCTGAAATTAGGATCACGCTCAAATACCGATTGAGCAAAAGGGCATTCCGGAATAATCTTGACCCCTTGCTCACGGGCAAACTTGACCGCTGCTTCGACCAGATAATGTCCGACATGCTGTCCACGCAAACTGTCATCGACCCAGGTATGTTCAATCACCAGTCGATCCTCATCTTTCCAGAAATAGCTCATTTCGGCCAGACGCTTTTCATTTGGCTCGACAAACCATTGACCTTGACTGCCTTGTTGCTGATGCTCAATCAACATCCTCTAAACTCCGTATTTTTAATCCAGACTGACATATTTTTCAGTCGCATATTGTTCGATTTCTTTAAACGATTGTGAATCTGTGCTCTTTCCTGATATCACCGTGCAATGAACAGGTTTAAACTGCCTGTCTGTTGTTTAAGCCAGATATTTATGTCCAGCCCTTCTTTTAGCTCCTCGGTAAGACGTCAATGGATCTGCGTAATTGCGTTAGCCAGTGCCGCCTTTATTTTCAACACCACCGAATTTATTCCCGTGGCCTTACTCAGTGATATTGGTGCAAGTTTTGACATGTCGGCGACTCAGGTCGGGTTGATGCTGACCATTTATGCCTGGGTCGTGGCTTTATTGTCTTTACCGATGATGCTACTGACCAAAAACATTGAACGACGTTTCTTGTTGATGGTTTTATTTGCGGTCTTCATTTCCAGTCATGTGCTGTCTTATTTTGCCTGGAGTTTCAGTGTTCTGGTATTTAGCCGGATCGGGATTGCAGTAGCGCACGCGCTGTTTTGGTCAATTACCGCTTCGCTTGCAGTACGTGTCGCACCAGCAGGCAAAGAATTTCAAGCCTTGGGTTTATTGGCCACAGGTACTGCCATGGCCATGGTTCTGGGAATTCCCTTTGGTCGCATGATCGGGGAGGCCTATGGCTGGCGCAATAGTTTTGCCTTGATTGCCATCGTCGCCAGCGTGGTCTGCCTGCTACTGGCCAAAACCTTGCCCTTATTACCGAGTGTCAATTCAGGTTCACTCAGCAGCTTGAAAACCTTGTTAAAACGTCCAAGCCTGATGCTGGTATTTGCCCTGACGGTCATTGTAATTAGTGCACAATTCACCGCCTATAGTTATATCGAGCCATTTTCACTGAATATTGCCCAGCTCAGTTCTGTACAGACCACGACTTTATTGCTGGTCTATGGTGGGGCAGGTTTAATCGGCTCTTATCTATTTGGCCGTTTTGCACCACATTTTCCCAAACTTACTATTCCACTGTTCACACTTGGACTGGCTATCTCGTTGCTATTATTGCTGCCGTTGTCCAGCAATGTCTTGCAGTTAAATACCCTGGCTTTACTCTGGGGCGTCAGTATTATTGGTTTCAGTCTGGCCTTACAAGCCAAGACCTTAAATCTGGCCTCCGATGCCACCGACGTGGCCATGGCGATTTATTCTGGCCTGTATAATATTGGAATTGGTGCTGGCGCTTTACTCGGTGGGATCGCAACGGCACAGATCGGCTTGCACAGTATTGGCTGGCTCGGGGCCATCTTGGCCAGTCTGGGTTTTCTCATCACGTTATATTTAATTCGCCGTCCGGATTTTATTGCTCAAAAAATAGCTTGAATCATGCATTTTTGTAAATGAAATTGTAGTCTTAATAAAAATCTGTCATGCTTCTGCATATTGAGCATTTGCTCAAACAGAATTTCGTTTGAACAAGGGGAGTAGCCTCCTCCAAACGTTTAGCAATTGTGGTTCAGATTGTTCAACGTGTCAGAATATCGTCATTACACTTTGCAAAAAGTCGGTATCTGAGCATCTCACTGCGACACTTTTAATAAGAAGTGTAACAGTGAGATGTAGGCAAGACCTTGATCATGTTGGTATAGATGTTTTTCATCTGACAACAGGTCAAGGTTTTTTTATGGCCGATTGTCAGATGTGGAGAATTCACATGGAAACAATTGGTACGCTGTGGCTGTATCTTGTCTTTTTCGCGATTGTCGCAGTCATGCTGATCATCGATTTCGTCGGCTTTAAACATCAGCATGGCCAGGAGGTCAAAGTCCGGACTGCGGCCTACTGGAGTATTGCCTGGGTCAGTATCGCGACTTTATTTGGTGGCGGTTTATGGCTCTATCTGGAGCAGACCGCAGGTACTGCAATTGCCAATGCCAAGGTCATGGAATACTTCGCCGGTTATCTGCTGGAAAAATCCCTGGCAATTGATAACGTCTTTGTCTGGCTGATGATCTTCGCTGCTTTCGCCATTCCACCCGTGCTACAACGTAAATTGCTGCTCTACGGTGTACTCGGTGCGATTGTCCTCAGAACCATCTTTATTTTTATTGGCGCCTGGTTCGTTCAGGAATTCTCATGGATTTTATATATCTTCGGTGCCTTCCTGGTGTATACCGGCTTTAAATTCCTGCGTGGTCAGGATGAAGAAGAAAGCAATATTGAAGATATGGCGATTCTGAAATGGCTGCGTAAACGTATGCGGATTACACCGCAACTTGAAGGTGACAAATTCTTTATCCGTAAAGATGGTTTACTGTGGGCAACGCCGTTATTCCTGGTTTTGATTCTGGTCGAAGCCTCGGATGTGATCTTTGCGGTCGATTCTATTCCGGCAATTTTCGCTGTGACCACCGATCCCTTCATTGTACTGACTGCTAACCTGATGGCGATTTTGGGTCTGCGCGCGATGTTCTTCCTGTTATCGGGTGCCGCATCAAAAATGCATTATCTGCCTTATGGTCTCGGGATTATTCTGGTCTTTATCGGCTTTAAAATGCTGATGCTGGATGTATTCCATATGCCAATCTGGATTTCACTGAGCTTTATTGTGATTGTCTTGACGATCACGGCGATCCTGTCGATTCGCCACAGTAAAAAACATAATCAAACCACGCTCTAATAACTGTATAGACAATCATCTTTAGCGTCAAAAAAGTCCGTTCAATCATGAGCGGACTTTTTTTATTGCTCGACTGCCTTACCACAGCTTCGACTTAACTCAGGCAAATGAAGTCAGCATGATCACGTTATAAATCTACTGAAGTGGGTTACAATCTATTGAAAAAATTAAAAGCACAGGTTTTAACATGTCTTCTCAGATTGCAACAACGGCAGTCCGCGGTCGTTTCCTTGATATCCAGCATACAGTTGCCCAGGCACATGAGATTGATGACCAGGTGCGCTATGTAGAAGATGGTCTGATCATCATGCAAGATGGCAAGATTCAATGGTTTGGCAGCTGGGATGAAGGGCAGAAACATCTAGCTGAAAATATCCAGGTCGCCCATTATCCTGAACAGCTGATTGTGCCGGGATTGATCGATACCCATATTCATTTCCCGCAAACCGAGATGGTCGGGGCCTATGGCGAACAACTGCTGGAATGGTTAAATACCTATACTTTTCCAACAGAAATCCAGTTTGCAGATACAGCCTATAGCGAAAAAATCGCCGAATTTTTTGTGCAGGAATTGCTTAAAAATGGCACCACCACGGCACTGGTCTTCTGTACCGTACATCCTGAATCAGTAGATGCTTTGTTTACAGCGGCGAGCCGCAGAAATATGCGTCTGATCGCCGGTAAAATCTTGATGGACCGACATGCACCGGAAGCGCTGACAGATACAGCAGAAAGCGCTTATACCGATTCTAAAGCGCTGATTGAAAAATGGCATGGGCAGGGCCGTAACCTGTATGCCATTACCCCTCGCTTTGCCCCGACGTCCACCAATGAACAACTTGAAAAAGCAGGTCAGCTCAAAGCCGAATATCCAGATGTCTATGTACATACCCATTTAAGTGAAAATAAAAATGAAATTGCCTGGGTCAAAGAGTTATTTCCGGAACGTAAAGGCTACCTGGATGTCTATCATCACTATGGTTTAACCGGTGCAAAATCAGTGTTTGCACATTGTGTACACCTGGAAGAGCAGGAGTGGGATTGCATGCAGCAGACCAATTCAGCGATTGCCTTTTGTCCGACCTCAAACCTGTTTCTGGGCAGTGGTTTATTCCCATTAAAGAAAGCATGGGACAAGCAGGTGAAAGTCGGTCTGGGCACCGACATCGGGGCAGGCACCTCGTTTAACCAGTTACAGACTTTAAATGAAGCCTACAAAGTGCAGCAATTGCAGGGAGAAAAACTCTCTGCTTTTGAAGCCTTGTATCATGCCACCTTAGGCGGTGCTAAAGCCTTAAGTCTGGACGATCGTTTGGGGAACTTTAATATCGGCAAGGAGGCGGACTTTGTGGTGCTGGATCTAAATGCCACTGCTTTACAGCAGTTACGCCAAAGCAGAGCCAAAAATATTGAAGATGCATTTTTTGCACTGACCATGCTCGGCGATGACCGTAATATTGCAGTGACCTATGTCTACGGAGAAGCTGTCTATGTCAAAGCCCGATGTACCCGCTCAGACGACTAAAACCCAGCACCGCCATCGCTGGCTGATCGTCTCTGCCATGTTGCTGACCTGTACTTTCATCCTGCGCAGGGATTCGCAGGCAGCAAAGAAATGATTACATTTACAGCATGCAAAACAGGTGCATCTGCAGTAGGGATGTATTAAAATTACAGTGTATTCAGGTGTTGCAGGTCAACACCTTTTTTATTTTGCTATTTTTACTTTTTAGGTATCTACCCATGACCGTTCAAATGAGCGTAATGATTTCCGCTGAAGAAATTCAAGCTAAAGTCAAAGAGCTTGGTGCTCAAATCGATGCACACTATGCCAATAGTGACAAAGACCTTGTGCTCATCGGTTTATTACGTGGTTCAGTGATTTTTATGGCCGATTTGTGTCGTGTGATTTCCAAACCCCATGAACTGGATTTCATGACGGTATCCAGTTATGGCGGTGGCACCCTATCTTCGCGTGATGTAAAAATTCTGAAAGATTTAGACGGCGAAATCCGTGGCAAAGACGTGCTGGTGGTTGAAGATATTATTGACTCGGGAAATACCTTGAGCAAGGTGCTGGAAATCCTGCAAACCCGCCAACCGAACTCGATTCAACTGTGTACTTTGGTAAGTAAACCATCACGTCGTGAAATCGATTTAAAGGTCGAATTTTTGGGCTTTGAAGTTGAAGATAAATTTATCGTAGGTTATGGTCTGGACTATGACCAGAAGTATCGTCATCTGCCATTTATTGGTGAAATCGGTCTTTAAAGTTTATTTAAAAAAGTGGCTTAGGCCACTTTTTTTATGTCTCAAATAGACAGAAAAATAGGAACAAAAAATAACATCTCGTTTCAGGATTCAACTTTTTTTGCTTTCTATTCTGTTTCAAGATAATTAAACATGATGTAAAAACAAAGACATGATAGACATGATAACAAGGAGCATACCTATGTGGACAATTATTGTGGCGATTGTCATTGGTTTTATCGCGGGTCTGATTGCACGTGCAATCCATCCAGGTAATGACAAGGCAGGCTTTATCATGACGACCCTGTTAGGTATTGCCGGTTCCTTATTGGCTACATTTGCTGGTCGTATGCTCGGTCTTTATTCGGCAGATTCTGCGGCAGGTCTGATTGCTTCCGTGATCGGTGCGGTGATTATTCTGTTTATTTATAACATGCTGACCAAACGCCGTACGGTCTAAGCGGTTCTGGCTCAATCTGAGCAGTTCCAGTAAAAGCACCCAGTCGGGTGCTTTTTGCTCTTGTATATCTCTCAACTTTATAGTGAAAATTCCTTAAAAATCTGTTCGATCTGTTCTGCCGGATAGGCCCCCATGACTTTAAAACCATTCGAAAAAATAATTGCTGGTGTCCCATTCACACCCAAAGACTGGGCCAGTTTTTTATTTCGCTCAATCGGATTGGCACAACTTTTTTTCGATTTTGGCAGGCTACCTTGAGTGATCAGATCGTCCCAGGCCTGAGCAGGATTAGACGCGCAATACACCTGTTTTGAAGGCGCAACCGATTGTGGCTTTAAAGGCAGAATAAAAGTATAAATCGTCACATCCTTGAGTTTTTTCAACTCTACTTCAAGCTGTTTACAATACGGGCAATTTGGGTCAGAAAAGATCGCAATCTGACGTTTCCCCGTACCTCTTACACTTTTCACAGCATCTTGAAGCGGCAATTTTTTCCAGTCAACACTGTTCTGTTTTAGTATCAAATCACGGGTCAGATTATGCTGATCCTGAATCCGCAGCATCGACCCGGCAATCAGATGCTGGGCATCTTCATTCAGATAAACCACTTGACCCTGCATAAAACCACTGTAGATGCCCTTCATTTCCGTGGTCTGGATATTTTCGATTTTTAAATTGGGGCTATTCTTTGCCAGATTGGCTTTTACCATATCAATATTAGCGAATGCGAAGCTTGAAACAAATGTACTTAAAGCAATAATCAGTGTTTTTTTTAACATGAATGTTCTACATGAATCAGATAAAAATATGCTTCGATTCTAATGGGTCTGCTTTTAAATTACCCACGGATTTATGTTACTGTTTATTCCAAGTTTAATCAGTGCATTATGTTTCACGTGGAACAGAAGCGATAAAAGAAGCTTAAATGACGGACAAAAATAAATTCTTGTATGAGATTAAATTCTGGTTAAGATTTTATATCTTATAAAATAATATATTATTTTATTGAAATATATATAAACACATCTATTTGATTTAAAATCTTTTACTGATTCGCCCTTGACCATGTTTCTTGGCCCGCTCTACACTGCATATACTTTTCTTTTTCTTCGCTATGCCCTGACATGGATTGGCCAAGGATCAACACTATAACGGCATGTTCATGACAACAATAACCACTTGGCGACCCTTCTGGATGGTCAGCCTGGCTTTAATCATGGGAACGATTGGTACTGCTTTGGCGAGTCCACTCTATCCGATTTATCAACAACTCTGGAATTTATCCCCAAGCCAGATTACCTATATTTTTGTCGCCTATATGTTTGGCTGTCTGGGCACCTTATTGTTCCTGGGGCGCACCAGCAATAGCATTGGCTTTTTAAAAACTCTACAAATTGGCCTCGTGTTTATTAGTCTGGGTTTGATTATTTCGGTCTTTGCCAATAATGCCCTGATTTTATCTCTGGGCCGTTTCATTATCGGGATTGCCTCTGGTTTGATGACGACTTCTGCCATGCTTGGCATGATGCAGACCATTCCGGAGAGTCATAAGCAGCTTGCGCCGCAATGGGTCTCTATTTTGACTGCGATTGGCTTTGGTCTGGGTCCGTTTATCGGGGGAGTCATTGCGCAGTTTTCTCAAGCCCCGCTGGTGACTCCCTATATTCCGATTATTGTTGGAGCAGTGCTTTGTTTTATCGGCTTATTCTGGTTAAAAGTGCCTGCTTTTGAGCGTCAGCCCTTTAGTATCGCCCCCAAATTACAGCGTCCTGAGGCTCAATATCATGCTGTATTTATGATCATTGGGTTCACTGCATTTAGTGCCTTTGCTGCCTTTAGTTTATTTGCCTCACTTTCGCCTTCTTTTGTGCAAGATATTTTACCGTGGCATGGCCCTTTAGTAAGTGGTACCGCCATTACCTGTATTCTGCTGGTATCTGCAGTGGTGCAATACCTGGCCAAAGCGGTGGCTGCAAAAAAATGTCTGAATATCGGCTTGGTCATGATGCTGATTAGCCTGCTCAGCCTTGCATTGTGTATGTTGCTTAAGGCAAGTTTCTTATTCTTCGTGAGCGATCTCTTATTTGGTATTGGGCATGGTTTTGCCCTGATGGGGGCTTTTGGCGTGATTCATGCTATCACCACTTTGCAAAACCGGGCCGCGGTGATGTCGACCTACTTGTTTATTGGCTATTTGGGCACCATTGTGCCGATTCTTGCGGTGGGTTACTTGGCCGACCATTTTGGATTAAATTTCGCTGTGATCAGCTTCTGTGTGGCGATGAGTGCTTTATGTGTCGTGCTCTGGTTATGCCACCAGAAGCTCAGTGTAAAAGCTTAAAATAGCCCTCTGATGAGGGCTATTTATGCATAATTTTTTGCTTACTTTCCAATACAAAACGAACCGAAAATTTTTCCAAGCAGATCATCGGCACTAAAGTCACCGGTAATTTCCCCCAGTGCATTCTGGGCTAGACGTAAGGACTCCGCCACCAGTTCACCGGCGTTGTACATCACCAATTGTTCACGTGCTTCAGCCAAATACAGTTGAGTGCGCTTCATTGCGTCTAAATGACGGGTACGCGCAATAAAGGTATCTTCTTCAGGCTGGAAGCCTGCATGCGCTGTAATCGCCTCTATGAGCGCTTGCACACCAGTTTCCTGCTTGGCAGAGACTGCGATATGCCGAAAACCATTCAAATCAGCAATTGCAGCTTCAGCACCAGTCAGATCACACTTATTCCCAATCAGCATCAGACGTTTTGCTTCAATATGTTCAGCAAAATATTCTTGGGCCAGTTGCAGCGGATCTTCACCTTGACTTAGGTCATAGACCAGCAGTAACAAATCGGCCTGTTCGATTTCCTTGATTGCACGGCGAATCCCTTCTTTTTCGACAATATCCCCGGTCTCACGCAAGCCTGCGGTATCCGTCAGGGTAATTGGCAAGCCATTTAAGGTGATTTTTTCATGCAGCACATCACGCGTAGTACCTGCAATATCCGTCACAATCGCACGTTCAATCCCGGCCAGCGCATTCAGTAATGAAGATTTACCGGCATTCGGTTTACCGGCAATCACCACTTGCAAACCTTCACGCAATAACTGACCTTGACGTGCTGATTGCTGAACTTGCGTGACCGCAGTCGCCACACCATCGAGCAGATTCAGAATCTTGCCATCGGCCAGAAAGTCAATTTCCTCTTCAGGAAAATCAATTGCGGCTTCCACGTGCAAACGTAAATGCACCAGCTGCTCAAGCACCGTATTGACTTTGTTTGAAAATGCACCTTGCAGGGAACGAACCGCAGAACGCGCAGCTGCTTGTGAAGTGGCATCAATCAGGTCAGCAATGGCTTCAGCCTGTACCAAGTCCATCTTGCCATTTTCAAAAGCACGCATGGAAAACTCACCGGCTTTGGCAGCAATCGCACCCAGTTCCAGCAAACGTGCAAGCAAGGCATTTTGAATCACCGGACCGCCATGACCTTGTAACTCCACCACATCCTCACCGGTAAAGGAATGCGGATTCGGGAAACAAATAGCTAGGCCTTCATCCATAATTTCACCAGCGGTATCGTAAAACTTACGAAAGGCAGCATAGCGTGCACCGGCAAGGGGTTGTTTTGTGAGTGCTTCGGCAATTTCATAGGATTTTGGACCCGATAGGCGAATCACCCCAACGCCGCCACGTCCTGGTGGCGTTGCAATCGCAGCAATAGTCGTGGTTCGGTTGAGCATAAAATTCACCTAAAAAATCCAAAAGTTCAGCCAAAAAAAATCCGCCTAAGAGTATCATCTTAAGCGGATTTATTCAGCCCGTCATTACAACTTAGTTGACTGGCGTTGCTTCATCACGTTTGGCACGTTCTTTAGCAACAGACTTGTTAATCAAACCTTGTTGCAGGATGGTGATCAAGTTGTTCACAATCCAGTATAGAACCAAGCCCGCAGGGAAGAACAGCAAGAATACGGTAAAAATCACCGGCATAATCTTGAAGACTTTGGCTTGCATTGGATCAGTGGGTTGAGGATTTAAGGACTGTTGAATATACATCGTCAGACCCATTAACAATGGCAGGATAAACCATGGATCCATTGAGGATAAATCCTGAATCCAGAGCATCCATGGCGCATGACGCAGTTCAACCGATTCCATCAAGACCCAGTACAAAGCCAGGAAGATTGGCATTTGTAATAACAGCGGTAAACAGCCTGCAAGCGGATTGACCTGTTCACGTTTGTACAGTGCCATCATTTCCTGAGAGAAGCGCATACGGTCTTCACCAAACTCTTCTTTCATACGCTGCATTTCTGGAGCAATCACACGCATTTTCGCCATTGAGCGGTAGCTCTTCGACGACAATGGCCACAGAATCAGTTTCACCAGAATGGTCAATAGAATAATTGCCCAGCCCCAGTTACCCACTAAACCATGGAAGAATTCCAGACCCACGAACAAGAGTTTCGCAATTGGCCATAACCAGCCATAATCGACTGTTTGGTTTAAACCTGTGGCCAAATCCTTCAATTCTGACTGGATTTTTGGACCTGAATAGAAGGTCGCATCAATCTCGGCCACAGTACCTGCAGGCACATTAAAGGTTGGAGAAGTAAAACCAATAATGTTCATGTTATCGGTTGATTTACGTGATTCAAGCTTGGCGCTATACGCTTCACCATTACCCTGAGTCAACTTCAGATTACCAGGTACCCAAGCACTGACAAAGTAGTGCTGTACCATGGCAACCCAGCCACCTGTCGCTTCAGTACTGACTTTTTCTTCAACAAAGTTGTCAAATTTAAGCTTGTTGTACTGCTCGTCTGGCGTACCCCAGGCACCGCCCAGGAAAGTCCCTAACGTGAAAATACCCTGGTCTGATTTACCCGGATCTTCTGAATTATCACGTTTGATCTGGCCAAACATCTGACCTTGCCAGGTCTGAGCACTGCGGTTCACCACTTTGTGGTTCACAACAACCGGATATTCACCTTCAGTGAAATTGAAGGTTTTGATAATCTCGACACCATCCGCGGTTTTAAATACCAACGGTACAGACAAGACTTTAAGGTTTTCACCCTCTTTAGATTTGGTTGCTTTCGCGTCTGCCAAGGTATAAGCGGTTTTTTCCAGCTCATACGTCGGACGGCCGTTACGGCTGCTGTCCGGTCCATTTAGACCGATCAGACCAGACTGAGCGACATAAGTACGTTTCGCATCGCTTTCCAGCATCACGAACGGTTCATCGCTGTCCTTGTTTTTGTCATGATTGAGTAATTCAACACGAACAATATCACCACCTTTCGGATTGATCCAAAGATGATAAAGGTCAGTTTGTACTGAAATAAGCTGCTGACTTACAGGTGCTGTGGCATCCGTGGCTTGCTGCGCTGGCATATTCGCTTGTGGCAGATCAGAGGCAACAGTAGCCGTCTGAGCATTTGGCAAATCTGCAGATACGTCATGCGAAACAACAGCAGTTTCTGGCTGCGGTTTGGTTTCAGCATTTCCATAATCTTTTTGCCACGCCAAAATGAGCAAATATGCGACAACAAACATGGCTCCGAGAATTGCAATCCTGGCCCATTGTTGCATATGTATTACCCCAAGTGGTGAGAGTGATTTTGGTTCAATAAACGATCACGAAAGGGTACAGCAACGTGAAGCGTTTGAGAATCTATTTGCTGAAATGAAATAAAACGAATCGCTTTAGAGGGAACAGGATCATATCCCGAGCCCCCCCACGGATGACAACGGCAAATACGCTTAGTAGCCAGCCACACTCCACGTCCAGTCCCATGTATCTGGACTGCTTCCAAGGAATATTGAGAACAAGTTGGAATATAACGACAGCGCGGTCCCAATAAAGGACTGATCGCAATCTGATAGAAACGTATCAACCAATGTAGTAAACGTACCATTGGCCTACTCTACTTTTGTGGGGAGGGGGCTATTTTTGTATGCTTTTTGGCAAGACGGTTCAGTTTTTGCCAAGCAAATTGTAATTGCTGATGCAATTCTGCATTAGGCACTGCTTCCACACCTATTTTTGGCATGATTACAATGTCTAAGTCATCTAATTGCTGTTGATGCAGGCGAAAACTTTCGCGAGCAAGTCGTTTTACTCTATTTCGTTCGTGTGCTCGGCGCACTTTCTTCTTAGCAACAACTAAACCCAAACGGCTATTTGGCAGTTCGGAATGTTTTGCAAGAAATAAGAAATGGGGCTGATGCACTTTAAAAAGCGCACCATCAAACACACCTTTATAATCGGCGGCACAGCGTAATCGCAACTCTGTACCAAAACTATAAAGTTTTGTCATAACACCCAAAATCGTCTTAGCGTAACTGATTAAACAGTTAAGCTATGACGACCTTTTGCACGACGGCGAGCTAATACTTGACGACCAGCTTTAGTAGCCATACGAGCACGGAAACCATGAACACGCTTACGCTTTAATTCAGATGGTTGGAATGTACGTTTCATATTGAAACTCCAAAAAATGATCTTTCTATGAAGGTCCGCGATTTTAGTGCTCATTGCTTGAGCTGTCAATGCAAAAGCACTTTTCTTTTCAAATAAGCTTAAAAAAGATTTTTATACGAGTTTTCAAAAAAACTGTTGGTGAAATGACTAAATTATACTTAACCACAGATTAAATTATTGTTATACATAGATATATAACTTATAAACAACTCTATCAACAAAGTTATCCACAATCTATCCAGTGTTGAAAAGCAAGATTCTGTTTTTGAATTTAAATTCGTAATCTCTCGATTTATCCACAGAAAACTCAAAGCTTATAAATAAATTCAAATTTATAAATTTAAGTTTATTATTATTAGGGAGCACTTTTTCTATGGATAAGCCACTTTTTATTTAACTAAACATATATTTATGTTGTGGATAAAACTGTTTCTAATAATTTTATACTTTGTGGATAACTTTGTGTTATATTTTATCCACAGCTTGCGGATAAACTTATCCACACCGGGTTTTAAATTTAAATTTATGCACGATGATGGCTTTTTGCACAGTTTCTGTGGAAATGATCATGACAGATGTGGATAACTTGGTTAGAATGGCGACCCGCTTTTGGTCGCGGTCATCTTTTTGAATGAACAATGGAATGAATAGGGGATTCACATGCTTTGGACGGACTGCTTAAATCGCCTGCGACAAGAGCTCTCTGGAAATGTCTTTACAATGTGGATTCGCCCATTGGTTGCAGAAGAGTTGGAAGATAGCTTGCGTTTGTATGCACCCAATCCTTACTGGACGCGTTACATTCAAGAGCATCATCTGGAACTGATTACGATTCTGGCCGAACAGCTGTCCGAAGGACGGGTACGCAAGGTCGAAATTTTGGTCGATTCACGTCCTGGTGCGATTTTATCGGCCAGTGAACAGCCAGCGACCACCACCGCGGCGTTGACTTCAACCCCAATGCCGGTACAAAAACCGAAAAAAGAAAAAGAAGATACGGTTAAAAATAGCCGTAGACGTCAGCTCAATCCGTTATTTACTTTCTCGCTGTTTGTCGAAGGCCGTTCTAACCAGATGGCAGCAGAAACCTGTCGCAAGGTACTGACCCAACTCGGTGCTTCACAGCATAATCCCTTATTTTTATATGGGCCGACCGGTCTGGGTAAAACTCACTTGATGCAGGCCGTGGGCAATGCACTGTTGCAGGCCAAGCCGAATGCACGGGTGATGTACATGACCGCGGAAAGCTTTGTACAAGATTTTGTTAGTTCTTTGCAGCAAGGCAAAGTGGAAGAATTTAAGAAAAATTGCCGTTCTCTGGATTTGTTACTGGTCGATGACATCCATTTACTGGCCGGTAAAGAAGCCAGCCTGGTAGAATTTTTCTACACCTTTAACGCACTTTTAGATGAATCTAAGCAGATTATTCTGACCTCGGACCGCTATCCAAAAGAACTGACTGAACTGGATCCACGTTTAGTTTCACGGTTTTCCTGGGGCTTGTCGGTCGGGGTTGAACCACCGGATATTGAAACCCGGATTGAGATTTTATTAAGAAAAGCCGAAAGCAATCAGGTAGATTTACCGCGTAACTGTGCCCTGTTTATTGCGCAGCAGGTGGTGGCCAACGTGCGTGAACTGGAAGGTGCACTAAACAAAGTGGTGGCAATTTCACGTTTTAAAGGCACACCGATTGATCTGGATGTGGTGCGTGAATCCTTAAAAGATGTGCTGGCGATTCGTGCCCGCACCATCAGTACTGAAAATATTCAGCGTGTGGTCAGTGAATATTTCCGTATTCCCTTAAAAGAGATTGTCGGACCGAAACGCACCCGAATTTATGCCCGTCCACGTCAGCTGGCGATGGGTCTGGCACGTGAACTGACCGGCGACAGTTTTCCAGAAATTGGCATGGCTTTTGGTGGTCGTGATCACAGTACCGTGATGCATGCCTGCGAGAAAGTGCAGAGCCTACGTGAGGAAGATCCCATCTTTAACGAAGACTATAAAAACCTGCAACGTCTGTTGCAAAGTTGACCTAAATCGCTCAAATTCTATTCTTGCTATGCGGCTGCTTTTGCCGCATAGTAAACCGTTAAAAATTCACTTTTTCTATATTAATCTTCAGCTTTAGAGGAATGCACCGTGCGTTTAAAAATCGCGAAAGAAAGCTTACTGAATGTTCTCTCACATGTCGTAGGAGCGGTTGAACGTCGCCATACCTTAAATATTTTATCTAACCTGAAAATTCAGGTGACTGCACAGGCATTAACCGTGACCGGTTCCGACCTTGAGGTTGAACTGGTGGCCAGTACAACACTGGCTGAAGGTGCATGTTTGCAGGCCGGGGAGACCACAGTTCCGGCGCGTAAGCTGATTGATATCTGTAAGTCACTTCCTTCAGCGGCATTGGTGGATTTGCATATTACTGAAGATCAGCGCTGCATTCTCAAATCAGGTAACAGCCGTTTTGTACTGGGTACCTTGCCTGCTGATGATTATCCATTACTGAATACTGAAAACACCCAAGGTACGCAAGTAACAGTCACCCAGCGTGAGCTGAAGCGTTTATTCGAGAAAACTGCCTTTGCGATGGCGGTGCAGGATGTGCGTTTTTACCTGACCGGTACTTTGCTGGAAATTGATGCCAATCAGCTGCGTGCTGTGACCACCGATGGCCACCGTCTGGCGCTTTGTGAAACTGCGGCTCAATCTACTGCGACCCAGCCGATTCAAGCGATTGTGCCACGTAAAGCCGTGGCGGAATTACAGCGTCTGCTCAGTGTTGAAGATGAGCAGTTATCTTTGCTGATTGGTCGTGAACTGCTGAATGTGACCATCAATATGCCAAGCCGTGACAAGGAACAGGCCGATATTACCGTGCGTTTCACCACCAAACTGATTGATGGTAAATTCCCGGATTATCGTCGTGTGATTCCACGTGGCGGTGACAAAATCGTGATGATTGCGCATGATGTGTTCAAGCAGTCTTTGCAGCGTGTCGCGATTTTAAGTAATGAAAAACTCCGTGGCGTGTTCCTGAATTTTAATGCCGATTCCCTGCAACTTCGCGCCAATAACCCGGAACAGGATGAGGCGATTGAAGACTTAGCCATTCAATATGCCGACTCACCGCTGGAGATGTCGTTTAATGCGCAGTACTTGATTGAGGTGCTGGGTGTGCTGGATGGTGATGATGTCTCCATGACCATGACTGAAGCCAATCAGTCTGTGTTAGTACAAGACCCGGCACATACCGATCAAACTTATGTCGTCATGCCGATGCGTGTTTAAGTCGCGGCTATTGATACTCGTATAAGACATGCATATTACGCGTTTACATATTGAGCGTGTACGGAATTTAAAGACGGTTGCTCTCCACAGATTGCAGCCGTTTAATGTTTTTTATGGCCAAAATGGTTCAGGTAAAACCTCGATTTTAGAGGCGATTCATTTGCTAGCTGCCGGTCGTTCTTTCCGTACCCATATCCCGAAAAATTATATTCAGCATGGCGCACAAGACGCGATTGTGTTTGCACAGTCCGCGACCGAAAAAATCGGCATGCAAAAAATGGCCAGCGGGGAACAGCTGATTAAGGTCAATGGTGATCTGGTGGCAACGCAGGGCCAACTCGCCAAGCTATTGCCTTTGCAGCTGATTGACCCACAAAGTACCGATATTATTGATCATGGTGCCAAGCCACGACGTCAACTTTTAGACTGGTTAATGTTCCACGTGGAACCTGAGTTTTATCATGCCTGGCAATATTATTCGCGTGCCTTGAAGCAGCGCAATAGTTTGCTCAAAAGCAAACGTTTCTTGAGTCTGTCCGATCTGGAGCCTTGGAACCAGATGCTGAGTGAGTATGGTGAACTTCTGCATTCGCAACGTGCGGGTATCGTGGAACAGTGGAAGTCCTTTTTTGAAGATGATCTAAAGCAGCTATTGCCTGATCTGCAGATCAGTCTGGAATACAGTCCGGGGTTTCATAGTGAAACCGGCCTGCTGAATGATCTGACCAATCAGCATGCAAAAGATCTGGAAAGACGTTATACAGAATACGGTCCACATCGCGCAGATTTGCGTCTGAAAACCCCTCTGGGGGATGCTGATGTGATCCTGTCACGCGGGCAAAAAAAGCTGCTGATGATGGCGTTAAAACTGTCGCAAATCGCAATGCTGCATTCTTGTAATAAGGAAACTGTGGTATTATTAGATGATGTGACAGCAGAATTAGATTTAACCGCACAACAACGTTTAATTGAGCGATTGAGCCAACTTGGTAGTCAAGTTTTTATTACCACCTTAGACCATGAATCAGTACAAAAGCACTTACATGATTTGTCTATCTCATATCAGTTATTCAATGTTGAAAACGGTACAGTTCAGGTTGTTGTGCAATAGTATTTTTTTAGTTTTACCCATCTTGGGATAGACCTATTTTTCACTAGGGAGAAACCATGAGTTCAGAAGATCAAGCTGCTTCTCAAACAGAACAAACCATTGAAAAGGCTTATGATTCCTCTAGCATCAAGGTATTACGTGGTTTAGACGCAGTACGTAAGCGTCCGGGCATGTACATTGGTGACACAGACGATGGCACAGGCTTGCACCACATGGTGTTCGAAGTAGTCGATAACTCGATTGATGAAGCCTTGGCAGGCCACTGTGATGAAATTATAGTGACTATTCATGAAGATGAATCGGTTTCAGTTTCTGACAACGGTCGTGGTATTCCAACCGATATTCACCCTGAAGAAGGCGTGTCTGCGGCAGAGGTGATTTTGACCATTCTGCATGCCGGCGGTAAGTTTGATGACAACAGTTACAAGGTCTCAGGCGGTTTGCATGGCGTAGGTGTGTCTGTGGTCAACGCACTCTCTGAAAAACTACTGTTGAACATCAGTCGTGCAGGTAAAACCTATGAACAGGAATACCGTCATGGTGATCCTGTTTATAAATTACGTGAAACAGGGACAACCGAAACGTCAGGTACCACTGTACGTTTTTACCCAAGTGCTGAAACTTTTAGCCAAACCATATTCAATGTCGATATTCTGGCGCGTCGTTTGCGTGAACTATCGTTTCTGAACGCAGGTGTACGCATTGTACTTCGTGATGAGCGCGTCAACCTTGAAAATATCTATGACTATGAAGGTGGTTTATCTGAGTTCGTTAAATACATTAACGAAGGCAAAACGCATCTGAACGATATTTTCCATTTCACTACTGCACAGCCCGATACCGGCATTACGGTAGAAGTGGCATTACAGTGGAATGATTCTTATCAGGAAAACGTACGCTGCTTTACCAATAACATCCCGCAAAAGGATGGTGGTACACATTTGGCCGGTTTCCGTGCTGCACTGACCCGTGGTTTAAATAACTACATGGACAGCGAAAATATCCTGAAAAAGGAAAAAGTTGCAGTCTCGGGGGATGATGCGCGTGAAGGTTTAACCGCGATCGTCTCGGTGAAAGTGCCTGATCCAAAATTCTCTTCGCAGACCAAAGAAAAACTGGTGTCGAGTGAAGTAAAAACTGCGGTTGAGCAGGCCATGAACAAGGCATTTTCTGAATATCTTTTAGAAAATCCACAAGCAGCGAAATCGATTGCCGGCAAAATTATTGATGCCGCACGTGCCCGTGATGCAGCGCGTAAAGCCCGTGAAATGACCCGTCGCAAGAGCGCACTGGATATTGCCGGTCTTCCAGGTAAATTGGCCGATTGTCAGGAAAAAGATCCAGCCTTGTCTGAACTGTATCTGGTCGAGGGTGACTCTGCGGGTGGATCTGCGAAGCAAGGCCGTAACCGTAAAATGCAGGCGATTTTGCCGCTGAAAGGTAAGATTCTGAACGTAGAGCGTGCGCGTTTCGACCGGATGATTTCCTCTGCGGAAGTCGGCACACTGATTACTGCACTTGGCTGTGGTATTGGTCGTGAAGAATATAACCCGGACAAATTGCGTTACCATAAAATCATTATCATGACCGATGCTGACGTCGATGGTTCGCACATTCGTACGCTGCTGTTGACCTTCTTCTTCCGTCAGATGCCTGAACTGGTCGAGCGTGGTCATATCTATATCGCCCAGCCACCACTCTACAAGCTGAAAAAAGGCAAGCAGGAACAGTACATCAAAGATAACGATGCACTGGAAACTTACCTGATTTCCAATGCCATTGACGAGCTAGAACTGCATATCAGTGCTGAAGCACCTGCGATTCGTGGTGAAGCACTGGCAAGGGTGATTGCCGATTATCAAACCTCACAGAAGAGCTTGGCCCGTTTAACCCAGCGTTATCCGGCGAGCTTGCTCGATGCTTTGCTGTCGCTGGACGCCTTTAAACTCGATCAGCTTGAAGATAAAAGTTATGTCGAAACTTGGGGTGAAAACCTGCGTGCAGCGATTGAAGCCATTCAGCCGACGCTACGTCCAGAATTAACGCTGGAATCTTTCGAGAAAGAACTGGCAGATGGCCAGAAAACTCAAAGCTGGTTACCAAGAATCACCATCTATGTGCATAACCTGCCACATAGTTATCTATTAGACTCTGTGCTTTTAGGTTCAAGTGAATATGCACGTTTATTAAAGAATTCGAAGAGCTGGTTCAGCCTGCTTGAAGAGGGTGCTTATTTGCAAAAAGGTGATCGTAAGATTAACGTGAACAATTTTCATCAGGTTTGGCAGCATATTCTGTCTGACTCGCGTCGCGGCATGATGATCCAGCGTTATAAAGGTCTGGGTGAGATGAATGCGGAACAGTTGTGGGAAACCACCATGGATCCGGATAATCGTAACATGCTGCAAGTGACAGTCACCGATGCGATTGAAGCAGACCGCATGTTCTCTTGTCTGATGGGCGATGATGTGGAACCACGTCGTGCCTTCATTGAAGAAAATGCCTTGAATGCAGACATTGATACCTGATTAAGATGATTTTAAAAAGCGCCTTTCGAGGCGCTTTTTTGATGCAAAATTTATGCGAATATCATCTGAATTTTTTTGGAGGAATTCCAATCTAGAGCGTGCTTTTCTGCCAAATGATCAGTTAATTTTAGCTATAAAAAAGTCGAATTAAGCGGTGGCTAATCGACCTAAAAAGAATTATCCATAAGTAAGCAACATAAAGACAAGTATGAGATCTGGATGAATGCAATTTATCATGGTGAGAGGGAGTAATTGTGCCACTATAAATATGAAGATTTTAGCAGGGTTTAAAGGATAACTATCGATACTAGGATCAATTGTACATGTGCTGCAAAATAGCGTGTAGAAGCCATTGAAGCCAAAGTTGGTGTATGAAAAATACCCGTAGCGAAGGCCGAATTGAAGAGTGGAGAGCGATAGAGCTGGAAAATAATAAATACAAAATGATAAAGCTGGTTTTTTTAAATTCTATTATTTGAATGGCTTATTAAAATATCCTGCCGTATCTCAAATAATATGTGAATAGGATTATTTTAAGGTCTGCTCTAAATATGATCAAATATGTGGATAACTACAAAGTTATCCCTAATTAGTTATGTGAATAAGATTGTATTTATCCACAAACCAACTCCCTCTCTAGTTAATTTCTGGTTTTAAATTTAAAATATTTGGCTTGTGGACAAGTGCTTTTGAATTTAAAATGGCGTTTTGAATTTAAAGTGCTATTTAGAGTTATATTTCCTCTGTTATACAACCCTGCAAAATCAATAGCTACTCGTCAGCATGCTTGAGCAGCTATTTTTATTGAAAACTATAAATACTTTTAAAATTAATTACTTATATATCTATTGTAGTTTTATTTAATAATGAGCGTGAAACATATTTTGATTGAAAAATAGAGGGTGTAGTTAAACTACATAATTAATTTAACAATCAAGTGAATTTTAATTTTTTAATTTAAAATCATCGTGTTATTGTTTTTATTCCTTCTTGAGGTTTGTATTTTCTGGCTGAGTGCTAAATCTCATTGTGACAATCATGCTATGCATGATGTTTAGAAAAAACAGAAAAGGACATCAAAGTTTTGTGAATTGAAAATAGAAAAAATACAATTCATCAAATGCGGTAAAAAACAAAAAAAGCGCCTGACGGCGCTTTCTTATTGCTTAAATTTTTATGGTGTCAGGATAATCTTGCGGCAGTCTTCTTCACGTTTATCGAAAATGCGATAACCTTCAGCAGCATCTTCCAGTTTCATGCGATGGGTAATAATCAGGTCTGGCGAAAGATCACCATTTTCAATATGTTCCAGTAATTGTGGCAGGAACTTGTGCACATGGGTTTGTCCCATTTTAAAGGTTAGGCCTTTATCGAAGGCATCACCAAACAGGAAACCGTGAATTGGACCGGCATAAACCCCCGGCACACTGACCACACCGCCACGGCGCACCGCCGCAATACATTGTCTTAGCGCAGAACCACTCGAACCTTCCAGTTTTAGATTGGTCATTACCGTTTCCAGCATACTCCCTTTGGCCTCAAAACCCACCGCATCAATCACCGCATCGACACCACGATAACCTGCCGTATTTTGAATGATGAATTCGGCTGCATCCACGTCATCAAAATTGACCGGAATCGCCCCATAAGTTTGATGAGCAAAACGCAAGCGATAAAGATGGTGATCGACCATAAAGATCTGTTCGGCACCAAGCATGCGTGCGCAGGCCGCAGCCAGCAGACCGACCGGCCCAGCTCCATAAATGGCGACACTGGAACCTCGGCCAATCTGGGCATTGGTCACAGCTTGCCAGGCTGTGGGTAAAATATCGGTCAGAAACAATACTTTTTCATCAGGCAGGGAACCGGGAACCTTAAACGGTCCGACATTGCCTTTGGGAATCCGCACATATTCGGCCTGACCGCCTGGTACACCGCCATACAGATGGCTATAACCAAACAGGGCGGCACCTGGTGGAATCTGTTTTTTATTGATAATCGCACCACGTCCGCTATTGGTATTTTCACAGGCAGCCATCAGCTCGTGTTCACAGAAAAAACAGTGGCCACATGCAATCACAAAGGGAATAATCACCCGATCGCCTTTTTTTACTGAAGTGACTTCAGGACCGACTTCTTCGACCACCCCCATAAATTCATGACCGAAAATATCACCCTGTTCGGTTGCGGGAATTTTCCCACGATAAAGATGCAGGTCTGAGCCACAGATAGCAGTAGCCGTTACTCTGAGAATGACATCATCTGCTTCCTGAATGACTGGATCAGGAACAGATTCAACTCGTACATCGCGAGTACCGTGATAAGTAAGAGCACGCATGCGGATTTCCTCTCTCTAGTTCAACATTAAACAGACTCGAATCAAGGCTGCCGAAAATTAAAAAACACTTGTATTAGAGCCTTAGGATGCAAGCTGACGCTGTAAATTAATGTATGAAAAAAGCCACTCCACTGTTTAAAAAATAAACTTATATGGCACTTGCGTAATTCACGACAAAATGTGTCAAGTTTTGAAGAAGAGATGCAGTACTCAAGAATAGCAAGGAACTACACGGAGATGAAAAGCAGGAGGAAAATATTAAAAATGGGTGGTTTTAATAAAAAAAAGAGATGAATAACGCTTGTTACTCATCTCTCAGATAATGGGGGTGTTGAAATAGTGTTAGAAGGACTGCTCCAGACTTTCCAGTTCCATCATCAGTTCCAGCATCTGTTCTTCGGCTGTTTCCAGTTTGGCTTTCAGCTCGGTTTGCTCATTCATCAGTTTGAGCAAATCATTTTTACGTGAGGCATCATATAAAGCACTATCTCCGAGCAAGCTTTCAATTTCAGCCAGTCGTGGTTGCAGTTTTGAAATCTGTGTTTCACATTTTTCGATATTTTTACGAATCGGGCGGCTCAGTTCCCGCTGGCGTGCCGCTTCCTTACGCTGTGCTTCTTTGTCCAGTTTGGAAATGGTTGCTTTGACTTCGACCTGAGATTTCACCGGCTCGG
>NZ_VPEC01000026.1:0-42679 GCF_013417355.1 Acinetobacter sp. YH12255 | reverse complement strand
GCGTGGATTTAGGAGAAGTTGCAACTTTTCTAAAAAGCTTGAAAATCATTTTAAAGCCTTTGATTTGACTTTCTTTTACCTTAATAACGGATTTGTTTAACGCCAGCATACTTTTTGAAACACCACCCTTAAACGATATGTTCCTGTAGGAACTTCAATCCAGTAATAATGATTATGCAAAAGACTTGGAATATGTTCTTGATTGATAAACAGGCTGGCAGCGACAATTTCCTGACGGTTCCATCTGGAATCAGGACGGTATAAATACACGATGGCGGCTTGATCATGTTGTGGTTTCACCGTTTGAAACTGATTGCCCTGCTTTTGATTGACCCAGCCACCAATAGTAAACATACCAATACGATGCTGTTCCACAAAGCCCGGTTTTTTTTCAAGATCAATATTTTTTAGAGTGCTGAGTGACTGTGTAGGCTCAACGACGGCTTTCTTACCATGACACCCCAGCAATGCCAAACTGCTGATGAGTACAATTGCGACTCCACGCATGCTTATCCCTCACTGCGTCTTTATTCTTTTATATGCAAGTGCTTTGCGATTTATTTTTTATAAGTTTTAGGCATCCACGCCTAGTCAATCAGATTAACACCCAGCTTTATTTTTGGAAATAAAAAACCTGCGAAAACACGGAGTTTTCGCAGGTTTCGGATGAATAGCAGTTAAGCAGATTTGCTATTCACCACTTTTAAATCTATTTTTGTCGCTGTCTCTTGCTGCTCATGCGGTTGACGCTCGGCACGATATTCTGGCTCTGCTTCACCTTTAATCACCGCTTCATTGACGACCACCGTGCCGACATCGCTACGGCTTGGCAGGTCATACATGGTTTCGAGTAATGAATTTTCCAGGATCGAACGTAGACCACGCGCGCCAGTATTACGCTCAACCGCTTTTTTCGCCACGGCACGTAATGCGGATTCTTCAAAGACCAGATCCACGTCTTCCATATCAAACAGATGTTGATACTGACGGGTTAATGCATTCTTCGGTTCAGTCAGAATCTGCATCAATGCTTCTTCATCTAACTCATCCAAAGTGGCAATCACCGGCAAACGACCAATAAATTCTGGAATCAAACCAAATTTTACCAGGTCAGTTGCTTCAACTTGACGGAACAGATCAGACAGCTTCTTGGTTTCATCTTTTTTACGCACTTCTGCGGTAAAGCCGATGCCACCTTTTTCCTGACGCTGCTGCACAATTTTCTCAAGTCCAGAGAATGCACCACCACAGATAAACAGAATGTTGGATGTATCAATCTGAATGAATTCTTGCTGCGGATGCTTACGGCCACCTTGGGGCGGAATCGAAGCAACCGTACCTTCGATCATTTTCAATAAAGCCTGCTGTACGCCTTCACCCGATACATCACGCGTAATCGATGGATTTTCAGACTTGCGGGTAATCTTGTCGATCTCGTCGATATAGATAATGCCCTTCTGTGCTTTCTCGACATCGTAATCGGCTTTTTGCAAAAGCTTCTGTACAATGTTTTCTACATCTTCACCCACATAACCTGCTTCTGTCAGTGTGGTTGCATCTGCCATGGCAAAGGGTACATCAAGAAGGCGCGCCAGCGTTTGTGCCAACAAGGTTTTGCCTGAGCCCGTCGGGCCGACCAGCATGATATTACTTTTTGAAAGTTCAACTGAATCGTCAGCTTTTTTGCCATTATTCTGCACTTTCAGGCGCTTGTAATGGTTATACACTGCAACCGACAAGGTCTTTTTTGCGATATCCTGACCAATGACATATTGATCCAAGGCCGCACGGATTTCCTGTGGTTTCGGCAAAGGACGATTGGCCCAGTCATTGGTTTCCACCTGTTGACTGGTTTGAACCAAATCTAAGCATACGTCCACACATTCGTTACAAATGTATGCGTCCTCGCCTGCAATCAGCTTCCCGACTTCAGACTGCGTTTTACCGCAAAATGAACAATGCTTTTGTCCTTGAGGATGTTCGGACATATTTACTCCACTATCTGAATCTTTAAAACTTATGGACGTTTAGTTAAAACTTCGTCCACAAGACCGTATTCTTTCGCTTGCTGAGCAGTCATAAAGTTATCACGGTCTGTATCGCGTGCTACTTTCTCGTATTCCTGACCGCTGTGTTCAGCCATTAAACGATTTAAACGTTCTTTAATAAATAGAATTTCACGGGCATGAATTTCAATATCCGAAGCCTGACCACGGAAACCACCGAGTGGCTGATGAATCATAACACGGGCATTTTCTAAGCAGTAACGCTTACCTTTAGTTCCGGCATTGAGCAGGAAGGCACCCATAGATGCTGCCTGCCCCATACAATAGGTCACCACGTCAGGTTTGATAAACTGCATGGTGTCATAAATTGCCATACCTGCAGTCACTGAACCACCTGGCGAGTTGATATATAAATGAATATCTTTATCTGGATTTTCAGCCTCTAAAAACAACATTTGCGCAACGATAAGGTTCGCCATATTGTCTTCAACTTCGCCCGTCATAAAAATTACACGTTCACGCAAAAGGCGTGAATAAATATCAAAAGAACGCTCACCACGAGAGGATTGTTCTACCACCATTGGCACTAAAGCGTTTTCAATCGTTGGAACATACATACGTTTATTTATTCCTAAATTTTTTGTGACCTAACCCATAATCACAATATGAGGGATAATCACTGAAATTGCAAAAAATTCGCCAATAAATCCATCATATTTTTTGCATTAGTTTTGTGAAAATCAGAAATGCTTTTTTTCAGGCATCAATATCAATGACCTCCCCATAAATGAGGAGGTTTGCCACACCAATCATGGTGTTTACTAGGCTCATGCCTGACAAGTGGTGCAAGCGTATTTCTACTCCCACCTTTTTTACCTAAAATTAGGCTGTCGGCATATCAGGTTGATTGACTTCAACCTTAGCAATAGAAGCTTGTTCTATTACCATCGAAGGGTCAGATTGAGAAACAAACTCAATGCCTTTGCGATGTATATTCATTGCGCCAATACGATCATCATTTGATTGATAATGACAACGCTTACAGTCAAAGTGATGCTTTTTCTTATCACGATTTGATTTTTCACGGTGTCCACATTTCGGGCAAGTTTGTGATGTGTATTTGGGGTCAATCAAAATAACAGACTGACCATTTTCTTTGGCTTTATAGCAGAGTAATTGCTTAAACTGAT
Source organism: Acinetobacter sp. YH12255 (assembly GCF_013417355.1). NCBI lineage: Bacteria > Pseudomonadati > Pseudomonadota > Gammaproteobacteria > Moraxellales > Moraxellaceae > Acinetobacter > Acinetobacter sp. YH12255. The sequence continues at coordinate 39,483 of NZ_VPEC01000026.1, read as the reverse complement.
AGAACGCCCACGATACACTGACATAGCGGTTTTTCAGACGTACCTTTTCGGTTGCCTGCCTTATACCTGTCAAATCCTCAAGAACGAATACAGTGCCTTTTGGATGCTTTTGAGTGAGTGCCTTTGTGATCTGATGATTAACATCAGTCATATAACGGTTTTCTCTACTCCCAATCTGCTTAAGCCTATGCCTTGCAGACGAAGTTTGTTTCTCCTGTAAAGATTTGCGTATTGCTTTAAATATGCCACGCTTCTGTTTAACTATTCCACCCCGATAGAAGTCAGTTTTTCCTTTACTAGCGTAGGTGGTTGCAAGATGGTTGATGCCCAGATCAACACCGACCACATTAGTAACGTCATCAATTGTTAAAGCAGGGGCTTCCTTGCTCATTGGGATATGTAAAAACCATTTCCCGAATTTATTAACCATCTTGGCAGAACCAAACTTGGTTTTAGCTTTCTGAAATTGATTTAAAGGTTTTTTAGCGAAATTAACCTTGATGCGCCCTGAGCTTACACCTAACGAAAACTGATTACCTACAAGTGAGTAATCACGATTCCATACAAGGTCGTAATCGTTACCACTAAATTTCACCAATGACCAATCGTGACCATTTGACTTAGCAGACTTATATCGAGCAACAACGGTTTTAATCACAGACTGAGTAAATTGGGCTTTTGTGCCTAATTCAGACCGCATTTGGTCATAAACAAGATAGTGCAATTTAACTTGATTGAGAATTTTATTTTGAAAAACTTTTTTTGACAACCAATTACAAGCAAGCGAATACAGCTCAAACATTTGTTTAAGCTCAAGAACTTGTTGCTTGTTCGGGAATATCTGCACTTTAGCAGTTATTACGAGGGTATCATTTTTCATAACTTTATCATTAATTGAAATGCTTTGAAAAACAAGTTTATTTGGCTTGTATTCTAAAAAAATCCTCCGTTTCCTCCACCCCTAAAGAGAGGTGGTTTCCACAGAGAGTTCGATGAAAAAAAGGCGCATCAAGCGCCTTTTTTATGGAAAGCTAAAATTAAGCTTGTTGACGAGCTTGCTGCTCTTTCAATAAGTCTTCATAGCTTACAGTCGCATCAGTTACTTTAGCAGAAGCCAAAATGTAATCAACAACTTGGTCTTCTAGTACAACAGCTTCGATTTGTTGACGTTGTTGCGCATCGTTTTTGAAGTATTCGATCACTTCGTTTGGATCTTCATAAGAAGATGCCATGTCTTGGATATACGCTTCAACACGTGCAGCATCTACTTCGATTTTCGCATCAGCTAAAACACGGCTAACCAATACGCCAAGTTTTACAGATTTTTCAGCTTGTTCTTTGAACAATTCGTCTGGAAGCATGCTTGAATCAAATGCTTGCGCACCTTGAGCACCGAACTGTTGAGTGAACTGCTGAATCATTTGTTGACGTTGACGGTCAATTTCTTGAGCAAGCATAGCCGCTGGAAGTTCAACTTCGTTTGCAGCAACAAGCGCATCAAAAGTCGCACCTTTTACCTGGTTACGCAGGCCGTTTTTCACTTCACGTTCCATGTTTTTACGAACGTCAGCTTTCAACTTCTCAACGCCTTCTTCTTCAGATACACCGAAGATTTCCAGGAATTCAGCATCAATTTCTGGAAGTTTTTGTTTTTCAACAAGCTTCACAGTGATTTTGAATTGAGCTTGTTTACCAGCAAGGTTTTCAGCTTGGTAATCTTCAGGGAAAGTTACATCAATCACTTTCTCTTCGCCTTTCTTCATACCAACGATGCCGTCTTCGAAGCCAGGAATCATACGGCCAGAACCGAGTACAAGTTTGAAGTCTTCAGCAGCGCCGCCTTCAAATTTCTCGCCATCAACCGTACCTTCAAAATCGAAAGTCACTTGCATGTCTTTTTTAGCCATGCCTTTGGTTTCAGCCCAAGCAGCACGTTGTTTTTGAAGATTTTCGATCATCTTCTCAACGTCTTTATCGTTGACTTCAGTTGCTTTACGTTCAACTTCCAGACCTTCGAATTTCACTTCAACTTCTGGATAAACTTCAACAGTCGCTGTATATACCAGCGCGTCGTCTTTCATTTCAGTTTTTTCGATGTTTGGCATGCCCACAGCATTGATTTTCTCTTGCTGGATTGCTTCGAAAACTGTGTCACGAATAATATCGTTTACCACTTCTTGGTAGATACCCGCGCCGTATTCACGACGAACTACGTTTACAGGCACTTTACCTGGACGGAAGCCGTTGATCTTCGCAGTTTTAGCAGTGCGTTTTAAACGAGCTTCAAATTGCTCATTAATACGGCTCGTCGGTACAGAAACATTTAAACGACGGGCAACGCCCGAAACCGCTTCAGAAGTTACTTGCATGGCTTCCTCTATATATTAGGTTATAACAGGTTTATAAAAATGTGCCACATTATATGACAACATTTAAGGATATACAAAAAATACGCGCGAGTTCCAGTTTTTAAACCCTTTTTTTACTTGAATTGGCATCTTTTCAAATATTCAGGTGATTAAATTGAAATGAAGGAATTGTATATTTTTATTGCAAATGATAAATATTATCATTAATATTCCTGAAATTTGATTTGAATCTTTAACTTTCTCCATCTCGGAATTTCGGTTATGCGTAATTTTAATCTTCGCCCACTTGCAGTGGCTATTCTTGGGGTTACAGCTGCTTCTGCACATGCTGAAACAAATAATACCACTGTACCAGTAACACAATTGTCTACGATTGTGGTTTCAGCGGCGGGTTATGAACAAAAGATTAAGGACGCACCCGCTTCAATTACTGTACTCACCGAAGAAGATTTTAAAACAAAACGTATTACTTCTTTAGCAGATGCTTTAAGCGATGTAGAAGGTATTGATATTAGTCCTACGGCTGGTAAAACAGGCGGTCTAGATATTAGCATTCGTGGCTTACCATCTGAGTACACACTTGTACTCATTGATGGTCGCCGTCAAAACAGTACCGGCGATATTACACCGAATGGCTTTGGTGAAACAAAAAATAATTTTATTCCTCCATTGTCTGCAATTGAACGCATCGAAATTATTCGTGGCCCGGCATCTACCTTATATGGTTCGGATGCAATGGGAGGTGTCGTAAATATTATTACTAAAAAAGTAAGCAGCGAATGGACCGGTTCGATTGGTTTAGAAGGATCAATCTTGCCGAAAAGCTCTGATTTTGGTAACCAACGTAGTATCGATTTGTATGCAACTGGTCCCTTAGTACAAAACCTTTTGGGCTTACAAATTCGCGCAAAACATTGGGAACGTGACGAATCGAATGTAACTAGAGATATTGACCAAACAACATTAGGTACAGGTAATAATCCATCTGAAGGTAAAATTGATACCCTAGGTGCACGTTTAACATTAACACCCACAGACAAGCATGACATATCTATTGATGCAGAGTCTCAGCGCCAATCATATGAAAATCCGAAAAATACCAGCGGTTTCCAATTAGGTACTGTAGGCCCAGCAGGTGGCTATGATAATGAGATGGAATTTAATCGTGATAAATATGTGCTAGCTCATCAATGGCGTAATGACATTGGTACTTTAGACAGCAGCATTACCCGTAATGAAAGTGAAACTGTTGGTCGTCTTATTCCATCACGTATGCAAGGTGGCGATTTAGTTACTAAAACCCCGCGACTAATTGAAAGTGAAGATACTATTTTTGATACTAAACTGTCTGTAAATTCAATAGCAAATCATAACTTGATCTTAGGTGGCCAATGGTGGGATGCCAGCATTTCAGATGGCCTACGTTCATCTAAACCTGAGGTTAACTTTACTCAAGTTGGTTTGTTTGCAGAAGATACATGGAATATCTTACCAAACTTCGCCTTAACATTAGGTCTGCGTTATGATGATCACGATACTTTTGGTGATTTCATTACTCCTCGTGCTTATGCTGTTTGGAATGTTAACGATACTTGGACACTAAAAGGCGGTTATTCAGAAGGCTATAAAGCTCCTCGTTTAGAACAGTTGACAAATGGTGTAGTAAACGTTGGACGTCAAGGTGCTCAACCTATTTTTGGTAATCAAAATTTAAAACCTGAAACTAGCGATAACTATGAGCTTGGCATTTATTTCACACCTAATAATGACTTAAATATTAACTTGACAGGTTTTATCAGTACCGTTGAAGATAAAATTGTTTCAGGTGCAATCACAGATACTTCGGTAAATACAGGTGGCAATCCAGGTGAATGTTTAGTAAACCAAACTTGTGCAGACTATTTAACTGGTCTCGGCACTCCATGGCAGTGGCTTAATCAATCCAGTGATCGTGCTTTTATGATCACTCGACCTGACAACGTTGATGAAGTTGAAATTTATGGTACAGAGCTAGGTATTAATTGGGGCTTTGCTGAAGATTGGAAATTAAACTTTAACTACACTTGGACTGAAACTGAGGTTACCAAAGGTAAAGATAAAGGGAAAAAGTTACAAGACACCCCTGAGCATATGTTTAATGCAACTGTAAAATGGAATGTCGCTGACAATGCTGATCTTTGGTTACGTGGTGAATACCGTACCGAACGCTCTCGCTTCAAAACCACAAACTTAACTGGAGATGATCTTACTGTTTATAATACGTTGGGTGACTATGAGGCATATGGTTTAATGCACTTAGGCACAAATTATGCCGTGAATGATAACTGGGATATTGGTGTTGCACTCTACAACATTTTCGATAAAGACTTTAATAAGTATGAAATCGTTGATGGTACTGCCTATAACTTATATAGCAATACCCAAGAAGGTCGTCGCGTTCAGTTAAGTACAACTTTTAAATTCTAAGAAATACATCTCTTAAAAAAACCCTGCCCTGGCAGGGTTTTTTTCTTATCGTGCGATCAATACTTTCCAAAACATTGCTAATTCATGCCCTTCTAATAAACATCATTATTCTCAATAAAAAGTTAACAATCAGCTTTATTTATCAATATTTATTAAAATCAATTGTTTAATCAAGTATTGATATAACATTACATTTGAAATCTCATTTAATATTTTCTTAAAGATCATGAATTCCTATGACAAAAGGATAAAAATAAAAACAAGAATCATTATTATTCTCATACTTTTTTAATATTCATTTTTTAGGTTTAACATGACTTTCATTAAAACACGTAAAAAAATCGTTTCCTCTGCAATTGTTTCATCTTTATCAATGGTGGCTGGATCTGCGATGGCAGAAGAACAGGTGATCCAGTTAGAGACGATTCATCAAGAAGTCAAAGCTGAACCGGCACCTAGCTTCAAAGTAAGCCAATCTGCAAACAGCAAATTTGTAGCGCCTTTACTCGATACCCCCAAGTCAGTTGCGCTCATTTCAAAACAGTTAATTGAAGATACACAAGTCACTACCTTAAGTGATGCCTTGCGTACAGTTCCAGGGATTACCTTGGGCGCGGGTGAAGGTGGCAATCCAAACGGTGATCGTCCTTTTATTCGGGGTTATAATTCTGAAAGCTCCATGTATGTAGACGGCGTACGCAACGCCACTTCACAGAACCGTGAAATGTTTGCTGTCGAACAGGTTGAAGTCACCAAAGGTTCTGCATCTGCCATGGGCGGTGCAGGAACGACTGGTGGTAGTATCAACATGATTTCTAAAGTTGCTAAAGCGGGTGACTTTCTAGAAGGTTCTGTCGCGGGTGGTACTGACAACTATCAACGCATAACCTTGGATGGCAATAAAGATTTTGGAAATGGTATAGCAGCACGTGTGGCCGTGATGGGTCACCATAATGAAAAAGCTGGCCAGAAAAATGGTGCCGAATATAAACGTGCCGGTATTGCACCGAGTATTGTATTTGGTCTGGACACCCCTACCCGTGCGACTTTAAGTTATTACTATTTAAAATCGGATGACACGCCGGATTCAGGGGTTCCTTATAAGTATGATGCGGCAAAAAAAGCCACCGTCGGTAAACCTGTCGATGTAAAACAGGGCATTTATTATGGTTTATTAAGTCGTGATTTCCAGAAACAGGAAAATCAGATCGGTACCATCAAACTGGAACACGATTTAACGGATAACCTGACCCTGAGTAATACAGCGGTATATAGCACTGCCAAAAATGACTACTTATGGACCCAGCCAGATGACTCCAAAGGGAACGTGCTGAATGATAAAGTCTGGCATCGTATAAACTCACGTATTACTGATACCAACATCTTTACCGACCAGCTTGCTTTGACAGGTAAGTTTAATACAGGTGCATTCAAGCATAGCTTTAATATAGGTGCAGAGTACTCAGATCAAAAATCTGACAAAGGTAACTACTTAACAAGTTATCCAGGCTATCCAGGTACCACCACAGGTGGTTTCAACAGCGACTGTGCTATCAACGATGCATGGTGTACATCATTAACTAATCCAGACTCACGTGATCAATGGTTGGGCTCTTCCGCAGCCAACAAAAATCTCACGACAACCACGACCGAGACTACATCTGTCTATCTCTTAGATAATATCGAGTTTAGCCCGCAATGGTTATTAGATTTGGGTTTACGTTGGGATAAATTTGATACCAAGCAAACCACAAACGCGACTGGCGACTCTATTGAAAATAATACCGATTTCCTGACCTATCAGGCTGGATTAATCTTTAAACCTGTTGAAAATGGTTCTATCTATGCAAGTTATGCGACTTCTGCCAATCCGGTCGGTGTAGATGGCGGGGATGGTTCAGAAGCAATTGGCCAAGTCTATATGGACTTAGATCCAGAAGAGAGCCGTACCTTTGAAATCGGTACAAAGTGGGATGTATTAAATGAAAGACTGAGTTTAACCGCTGCCGTGTTCCGTACTGAAAAACAAAATACACGGATTCAACTGGATGCTGCTACATATACCAATGGCGGCGAAACCCAAGTAGACGGTCTTGAGCTGGGCGTAAATGGCCAAATTACGGATAAATGGGCTGTATCTGCTGGTTATACTTATCTCGACAGTGAAACTGTGAACCCGGGCCCATCCTGTAACCGTCAAGGGGTATGTACACCTGACAATCCTGCCAAAGGTAAGCAAATGCAGAATGTACCTAAAAATTCTGCAACCCTTTGGACTACCTATGCTGTAACACCTGCTTTAACTTTAGGAGCGGGTGCTGTTGCAATGGATAAAGTTTATGGTGATGCAGCCAATACCAAGTGGGTTCCAGGTTATGTCCGTTATGATGCCATGGCGCGTTATAACGTGAATGAAAATGTTGATTTGCAATTAAACGTCAACAACCTGTCTGATGAACGTTACTTCACTAAAGCTTATGCCTCTCACTATGCCACTGAAGCAGAAGGCCGCAGTGCAGTGCTGGCAGTCAACTTTAAATATTAATTCGATATAAGCGCATAGCCTCCTGATGGGAGGCTATGCTATTTTGAAAATGCAATTATTCGAGGGTTTCCAGTGCTGCATCATATTCCAAATGTACTGAGCAAAGAACAGGTGCAATATTTCCGTGAGGAGATGAAGAAGATTGAGTGGGTCAATGGCAAAGTCACCGCGGGTACACTCTCTGCCAGCGTGAAACAGAATCAGCAATTGCCTGAAGATCATCCACTCACTCATCATCTCAGCAATATTATTCTGGAATCTCTGGGACAGCATGCTTTATTTTTATCAGCGGCAATTCCTCTGGATATTATTCCTCCCCTGTTTAACCGCTATGAAAATAATGAATCTTTCGGCTTTCATGTCGATAATTCGATTCGTCGTATTCGTGGGAGCAATGAACGTCTCAGAACAGATTTATCCTGTACGGTTTTTTTGAGTGAACCTGAAGAATATGCCGGTGGTGAACTGGTGGTTGAAGACACCTATGGCTATCACGAAGTAAAACTGCCTGCCGGGGATATGATTCTGTATCCATCCACCAGTTTGCATGAAGTCACCCCAATCACCTCAGGTTGCCGAATTGCCTCATTTTTCTGGATACAAAGCATGATTCGTGATGATGCAGAACGGCATATGCTGTTTAATCTGGATCAAAGCATTCAAAACTTGAGAATGCAACTGGGCGATCAGCATGCAGAAGTTATGAAACTGACCAATTTGTATCACAACCTCATGCGCAAATGGGCCGAGCTTTAAAAGCTTGCCCGGATTAAATGCCTTTAGCCATCTAGGGCTATTTTTTCTAAAAATATAGGCTGATATGGCATGATTGGGTGTAAAAAATAACGGCTTATTTCAAAATCAAGAAAATATAAAACACTATACTTAAAATATATGGGAATATTTTTCAAAACTTAAAGCTTATAAGAAAATCTTTATTAAGATACGACTAAAATCTATTAAAAAAGCAAAAACTTTTCGGTTTAACTGGATTAAACTTAAAGTTATAAGTTGATCATGCAGGTTTTTTTGATTAAAACTAAATCCCAAATATTCCAGAAGATTTTTAGTTTTAATGCTGGTTCCAATCTGTATGTAGACGATTATAGACACAATCTATTCGGTAACCTTTGCCAGTGCTTCAACCAAGCGCAGACTCTATCAGGTTACACAAGGAGCTCTCTCATGATGTTGGCTGATCCAAGTAAAAAATACCGTCGCATGTATCAACGTGTGGACTTACCAGACCGTCAATGGCCGAACAATGAAATCAACAAAGCGCCAATCTGGATGAGTACTGACCTGCGTGATGGTAACCAGGCGATCTTCGAGCCAATGAACATGGAGCAAAAATTCAAGATGTTCCAGATGTTGGTGAAAATCGGTTTCAAGCATATTGAAATTGGTTTCCCTTCAGCATCGCAAATTGACTTTGATTTCACTCGTAAATTGATTGAAGAAGATCATATTCCTGAAGATGTTTATATCGAAGTTTTGGTTCAAGCCCGTGATCATTTAATTGCTCGTACCTTTGAATCTTTACAGGGTGCAAAACGTGCCATTGTGCATATCTACAACTCCAATTCACCGACTTTCCGCGAGAAAGTCTTAAATGTAGATGTAGCGGGCGCAAAACAATTAGCCGTCAATGCAGCACAAAAAGTCAAAGAATATGCCGCAAAACAGCCTGAAACTGAATTTGTCTTCCAGTACAGCCCGGAATGTTTCACTGCGACTGAATTAGAAGTTGCAAAAGATGTCTGTGATGCTGTGACTGAAATCTGGGAAGCATCACCGACCAATAAAGTGATCTTGAACTTGCCAGCAACGGTAGAAGTTTCAGGTCCACATATCTATGCCGATCAAATCGAATGGATGCACCGCAACATTCAGCGTCGTGACGGCGTGATTATTTCAGTGCACTGTCATAATGACCGTGGTTGCGGCATCGCGGCATCTGAATTGGCGATTATGGCTGGTGCCGATCGTGTTGAAGGTTGTGTGTTTGGGAACGGTGAGCGTACCGGTAATGTCGATGTGGCAGCAATCGCATTGAACATGTATACCCAAGGTGTTGCGCCAAACCTGGATTTCTCCAATATCAATGAAATTATCGCGACTGTAGAAGAATGTACCGGTTTGCCAGTACATCCACGTCATCCATACGCAGGTGATTTGGTCTTTACTGCATTCTCCGGCTCACATCAGGATGCGATCAAAAAAGGTTTCGAATTCCAGAAAGACCAAGAAATGTGGGATATGCCATATTTACCAATCGATCCAAAAGACTTGGGCCGTGACTATGATGCGGTGATTCGCGTTAACTCACAGTCAGGTAAAGGCGGTATCGCCTACTTGTTAGAATCGAATTACAACGTGACTTTACCACGTCGTTTACAAATCGAGTTCTCGCAAATTGTACAAAAACGTACCGATGAACAAGGCACTGAAATTTCTGCAACCGAGATCTGGAAGTTGTTTAAAGAGACTTATGTCGATGTTAAACATGTACATTACTCAACTAAGAACTACAAGTTATCGGATGACAATGGCAATCAGGTGATTGAGCTGGATCTTGAAGTTGAGGGTCAGTCCCGCCGTGTTCGCGGTGAAGGCAATGGTCCAATTTCTGCAATCTTGGATGCACTTCAGTTACCGATTGATGTGGTGAACTATGAAGAGCGCAGCATCAGTTCAGGTGCGCATGCCAAAGCCTTGGCCTTGATTGAACTGCAAGTCAAAGGCACTGGCAAGTCTGCCTTTGGTGCGGGTGTGCATGACAACATCGTGACCTCTTCGATCGAAGCAATTCTTGCATCGACCAACCGTCTGATTGATCAAGGTGTATTAAGCACTGATCAGGTAATCGCTGCTGCGGTCTAACCGGCTGTATTAGAATTAGCGATAATTCATAGCACTAAAATGACTTTAGAAGGATATCCGCTAGTGGTATCCTTTTATTATTCATACTCAAGATTTTAAGGCGAATCCTCCCCGTGTCTTTTCCAGCTGACTCAGTGGGCATTGTTGTCCCACAAAAGTTCCAATTTGAAGAGCCGTTAGAGCTTGAATGCGGTCGCATCCTCCCCCGTTTTGAACTGATGGTTGAAACTTACGGTACCTTAAATGCTGACAAGTCGAATGCCATTCTGATTTGTCATGCCCTTTCTGGTCATCATCATGCCGCAGGTTATCATCATGAAGATGATAAAAAGGCCGGCTGGTGGGACGCCTGTATTGGTCCCGGCAAAGCCATTGATACTGCAAAATTCTTTGTGGTTTCACTGAATAATATTGGGGGCTGTAGTGGCTCTACCGGTCCAACCTCACCAAATCCTGAAAATGAAAACCGTCCTTATGGTCCAGATTTTCCGCTGGTCACGGTCCGCGACTGGGTTAAAACTCAGGCTTTATTGTCCGATCGTTTAGGCATTCAGACTTGGGATGCCATCATTGGTGGTTCACTCGGTGGCATGCAGGCACTGCAATGGTCAGTGGATTACCCGAACCGTTTAAGAAAATGTGTGATTATTGCCAGTGCGCCAAAACTTTCAGCACAGAATATTGCCTTTAATGAAGTAGCACGTCAGTCAATTTTGTCTGATCCTGACTTCCACAACGGCCGTTATCTGGAAAATGACAGCTATCCCAAACGTGGCCTGATCCTGGCGCGTATGGTCGGTCATATTACCTACCTGTCCGAAGAAGCCATGAAGCAGAAATTTGGCCGTGATCTGAAATCTGGCAAATTTATGTATGGTTTTGATGTCGAATTCCAGGTCGAAAGTTATTTGCGTTATCAGGGTGAACAGTTCAGCCGTAACTTTGATGCCAATACCTATCTGATCATGACCAAAGCACTGGATTATTTTGATCCGTCACGTGAATATGAGCAGTCACTGAAAAAAGCCATGGCCCATACCCAGTGCAAATTTTTGGTGGTGTCCTTCACGACTGACTGGCGTTTTACCCCTGCCCGCTCGCAGGAAATTGTGGATGCATTAATTAGCAACCATAAACCGGTGAGCTATTTAGATATTGATGCCGAACAGGGTCATGATTCCTTCCTGTTCCCGATTCCCCTGTATGTAAAATCTTTGCGTGCATTCCTGGGTGGTGAAGAACACCTGAAAGCCACACCGAAGGAGGCCGTATAATGCGTATCGATCAACAACTCGCTGAAAAGTGGATTAAGCCCGGTTCTAGCGTGCTCGACCTGGGTTGTGGCGATGGTGAATTGCTGGCACAAATGAGTAAAAAACACGATATTCGTGCATACGGATTGGAAATTGATCAGGAAAAGATTGCAATTGCGGTCAGTCGCGGGTTAAATATCATCCAACAAGACTTAAACCTCGGTTTAAGCCGCTTTGCCGACCAGTCTTTTGACAATGTGGTCATGGCACAAGCTTTGCAGGCTGTAGATGCACCTGACGTATTATTGCGTGATATGGTGCGTGTAGGGAAACAGGCCATTATTACGTTTCCAAACTTTGCCCACTGGAAGACCCGTTCTTTCTTGGCGATCAAAGGAAAAATGCCGGTTTCTGAAGCCTTGCCTTATATGTGGTATAACACCCCGAATATCCACTTATGTACATTCCGTGACTTTGAAGCACTCTGTGCGGAAAATAACATCAAAATTATTAATCGACTCGCTGTGAACGGGAATCAAGAAGATAGTTTGCTCAGCAAACATCTCCCTAATCTATTTGGTGAAGTCGCAATTTATCGAGTGAGCGCGCTATGAAAAAATTATTATTAGGTACGACGCTACTGGCTGGACTTTTTGGCATGCAAGCCCATGCAGACTATGTTGCTCCAAGTCCTTCTGTTGCCAGTCAAGCGGCTCAGTATTCAGTAATGGATATCAACAGTCTGATCAAAGCAGCTAAAGCAGGTCAGGCCGGTGCACAGTTTTATCTGGCCACCAAATACCAGTATGGCAAAGACATTCAAAAAGATGAACGACAGGCCTTTGCCTGGTACAAAGCTGCTGCCGATCAAGGTTTAGCCGTGGCGCAGTTAAATGTCGGCCGTATGCTGGCAGATGGCATGGGCACCCGAAAAGATGAAGCGCTGGCACGTCAGTATTTTGAAAAAGCAGCCAGCCGTGGTGATAACCGTGCCAGCTTTAACCTGGCCATGATGGAAGAGAAAAAGAAAAACTACATGGGTGCTTATCAGTGGTATGAACTGTCTACCCGTGATGGCATGCTCGACAATAAAGTGATTACCCTTTCTGAAGGCAAGAAAACAGCATTGGCGGCCAACTTGACCCAGGAACAGATCCGTCAGGCGCGTGACCGTGCCGACAGATGGATTCAGGCACAATAAAGCTGAATGGTATAAATAGCACCTTCGGGTGCTTTTTTATTGCCTACAAACCCGCAATGGCAGTTAAAATAGCACGATTGATATTTAGAGAATGAGTGACACATGGCTTCTACAGATTGGTTATCCCAAGGCACACTGGTATTGGCAAGTAATAACAAAGGTAAAATTGCCGAGTTTGAGAAAATGTTTGCTGAATTACAATTACCTGTTGAAGTCGTGGCGCAAGGTAAATTGAATATCGAAGATGCCATCGAAGATGGCTTAAGCTTTGTTGAAAATGCCATTATCAAGGCACGTCATGCCTCTAAAATCTCAGGTAAACCTGCGATTGCCGATGACTCAGGCATTTGTGTGCCAGTTCTTGGCGGAGCTCCTGGGATCTACTCAGCACGTTATGCCGGTGAACATGGCAATGATGCCGCCAACAATAAGAAACTGCTGGCAGATTTGAAACCATTGCGTAAAGATAGCGAAGCGATTGAAGGCATGTTTGTCTGTGTACTGGCACTGGTTCAACATGCTGAAGATCCACTGCCACAAATTTTCCAGGGCATCTGGACGGGTGAAATTTTAGAAGCAGCACGCGGTGAAAATGGCTTCGGTTATGACCCGCTGTTCTGGTTGCCGGAACTCGGTATTTCCAGTGCAGAAATGAGCAAAGAAGAAAAGAATAAAATCAGTCATCGTGGTCAGGCCATGCAGCTGTTTAAAGCCAGTTTGGCGAAATAATTTGTTTTACCCCTCCCTTTTCCAAAGGGAGGTCGGGAGGGATTCAAATTTACCTCTTATCAAGAATCCCCCTAAATCCCCATTTTTCAAAGGGGGGGGGACTTTATAACTCTTTCTAGCCTTCTCTCCAAAAAAGGAAACTTTATAGCGTAGGCATCACCGCATGCAACACCAGCCCATAGATCCCAATCAAAATTGCACTCGCAATCGTCCCCGAAGCAATATATTTGGCAGAATGCCCTGTGCCCTGATAATGGGTTTCTAAAGCCACGATGTTCGCTGCCGGTGGCAATAAGAAATACATCATCATTACACTATAAGTCAGGAGCTGATGTGGAATCGGCAAGAATATATAGGCAATACCAGCCAAGCCTAATGCAAAAATAAAGCGCCCGCTGATCAGCACCAGACTGCGCTTTAAATCCCTCAGCTGAATACGGACATGACGAAGCCACATGCCCAAAATGCACATTCCTGCAAAAGTGACTAAAAATTTATTGGCTGCATATGCCCATTGAAGGGTGGGATGAAACTCATAATGACTAAAGTCCCAAAATGATAAAACCCCTGCAATACTGAGTGCGATCACCGGTGGCGATTGCAGGATATTTTTCAGAATAAATGTCCAATCTTGGCGAGTTTGGCTCACGGCAATGACAGCACTGACATTCCCAAATAATGAGCCACCAATATAAAGTGCAATCATGGTCGACATTGCGTCAGTGCCAAACACTGCTAAGGCAAACGGCAGACCGAGCCATACGCCATTCAAATAGCTAAAACACAGCGCACGCAATTTATCTTTGGCAAAATAATAAAACAGGCTAAACAGCACAATTGAACTAAAAATACTAAAGCCCATCAGCCACAGACTGCCCGCTTTATAAAACACCATATTGTAAATAATCAGCACAGGAATCAGGACACGTGCCAATAAAGCCGCCAAGACAGGTCGAACCGGCTTTAAATATTGCACACCCCAATAACCAATCAAAAAAGACAGCAGGGGAAGAATCAAGGCCATGACAGTGCTGCTGAGATTTCCATATCAGGTTATATGCTAGCACAGCATCCTTTTCATCTAATGATAGATTTTTCATATGAATTACTCATTACCCTGCTGCCGTGTCGGCAAACTGTCATTAAAGCGTCACTGCATTGTCATACAAGCCTGCTGAGATAGGGGCATGAAATATAGAGGATAAAATAATGGCAGGATTATCAATTTGGCATGTGCTGATTTTTGCAATTGTGGTGATTTTATTGTTTGGTACATCGAAGCTGAAAAACCTGGGTAAAGATGTCGGCGGTGCAATTAAAGACTTTAAAAAATCAGTCAAAGATGAAGAAGCAGAAATGGCCAAGCTGCAAGAACCGCGAACGATTGATGCACAAGTCAAAACCCCTGAAACCTCGATCAAGAGTTAAGAGTCCGCTATGCTCAATATCGGAATGACCGAGCTGCTGATTTTCGGGATTATTGCACTTCTGGTGCTTGGGCCAGACAAGTTGCCTGAGGCAGTCCGTTTTGTCGGAACATGGTATGGCAAGATCAAGCGCATGGTCAGCAATGTTCAGAACGATCTGGATCGTGAATTACGCTTGTCCGAACTGCGAGAACAGATGCAGGCCGAAATGCAGCGGATCCAGCAACTGGAAGCCAAGATGCAGGCACAAATGGCAGATTTGCAGCAGCCGATTGCAACTGATGAATTAAAAGTAAAGCCTCAGGCTGCCCAGCCCGTGCTTCGCTATCAGCCTGTAGTACAGCCCGTATCAGTGGTGTATTTACCTCAGCCTGCACAAACTCAAGCAGTGATTTCCCAACAACGCTATACAGAAATGAAGGTGGCCGTATGACGTCTTCACCGACCACACCTGCTTCAAATGATGCTGCAGCGCTGAACCTTGAAGAGATGCCGATTACCCAGCATTTGGTGGTGTTAAGAAAACATCTGTTTAAAGTGGTTGCTGTCCTGATTGGCCTGTTTTTCTGTTTGCTGCCTTTCGCCAATCAGACCTATCAATGGTTATCTGAACCTTTACGGGCACAATTGCCTGCCAGCTCGACCATGATTGCCACGGATGTGACGGCAACATTCATGGCACCGTTTAAGCTGAATTTCTTTGTGGCGCTGATGATCACAATGCCGTTCATCTTGTATCAGCTTTGGACCTTTATTAAGCCTGCGTTGTATGCCAAAGAAAAGAGCCTGGCCCTGCCGCTTTTGATCGGTAGTATTGTGCTGTTTTACACCGGGATCTGCTTTGCCTACTTTGTGGCTTTGCCGTCTATTCTGCATTTTTTTATCAGTGTCTCACCGGAAACAGTGGCCCCGATGACTGACATCAACAGTTATCTCAGCTTCTGTTTAAAACTGTTTCTGGTCTTTGGTTTTACCTTTGAAATCCCGATTATTACCCTGATTTTGATCCTGATTGGAGTGGTTTCAACCCAGACGCTGGTCGAAAAACGCCGCTTTATTATCGTTGGCTGCTTCTTTGTGGCGATGTTTGTGACCCCACCCGATGCGCTGTCAATGATCATGCTGGCCATCCCCATGTGGTTACTGTTTGAACTGGGTTTACTGGCAGGAAAGCTGATTGAAAAACGCCGTTTAACCGATCAACAATAACAAGAATCCAAAAACAAAAAGAATCGTATTTAACTCAGGCAGCCTTGGCTGTCTTTTTGTTTAAATTTACACCAATATATTGATTTATTTAACTTTATTGAAATATAGACTTAACCATTTTGTCATACTTTAGGTCTAATTTGTTCATAACTTTATAACCAAGCCTTTTTTGCTAGGAACTAAAAATGACATACCAAACACCCTATCATGAAGATCAAGAGCTAGATAATAACAACTCAAATAACATGCACTTTCGTGATATTTTAGAGCAGCGTATTTCTCGTCGTAGCTTAATTAAAAAAACAGCTAGTGGCGCTGCAGCATTGGCTTTGGCTTCTAGCCTGACCGCATGTAGCGATGACGATGATAATGCAAATATTGGGGATGATGAGAACAAACCAACTCCTCCAGCGGACAACAATGTACGTCCAGAAAAATTAAGCTTTAGCCCGGTGAAGAAAAACCTGGATGACTGGGTTACTGTTCCTGAAGGCTATACAGCCACTGTCCTCTATGCAATGGGTGACTCGATTCATCCACTTTACCCAGACTGGAATGATAGCGAGGTTCCATCGGGTCCAAGCTTTCAATTCCGTGCGGGTGACTGCCATGATGGTATGAGCTATTTTGGTTTAAGCACTAAAACTGGCCGTTATGAGGAAAATGCATCTGAGCATGGCCTGCTGGTGATGAACCATGAATACATCAATCAAACTTTTTTACACCCTAAGGGTGCAACTAAAGTAGATGGTCGCCGTCCAGAAGATGAAGTCATTCGTGAAGTGAATGCACATGGTGTTTCAATTGTGCATGTTAAGAAAAATACAGAGTCTCAGGCTGTTGAAATTGTAAAATCATCTCCCTTTAACCGCCGTATTACGGCTTCAACAGTGATGGATTTTGCTGGGCCGGTAACGACCTCTCCATTAATCCACACAGCTTTCTCTCCTAACGGTCGTCAAACTCGCGGTACACAAAATAACTGTGGTAATGGCTATACACCATGGGGTACATATTTAACTGCCGAAGAAAATTTTATTGGTTATTTCCAACGTTCAGGAACAGACCAGTATGCAGCACGCACTGAAGCTGAAAAAATAGCACTTAAACGTTATGGCTTAGGTTTAGAGATTTCTTATCAAACTGAAAAAAATGCCGACGGTACAGTTAAACGTGATGAGAAAGGCAGCATCATTTATATTAAAGATGCCTTTGGTGAAAAAATCCCTGAACTGGATGACCAAGGCCGCACTATTTATTTAGATAAATCTTCTCGTTATGCCTGGGAAACAGCGCCAGCAAGTCTTGAATCACAAGATATGTATGACCGTTGGTCAGCGGACGTTACTAAGGCGTCAGCAAGTCAAGACTATCGTAATGCACCGAATACCTTTGGCTGGATTGTAGAGATTGATCCATTTGATAGTCGCTCAAACCCAGTAAAACGTACAGCTTTAGGTCGTTTTGCGCATGAAGACTGTCGTGCTAGCCGTGCCGTTGAAGGTCAACAGTTTGCCTTCTACATGGGCGATGACTCACGTGGTGAATACATTTACAAATTTGTCTCTGATGCAAAATGGGATCCAAAAGATATCAATACCGGCTACCGTGCTGGTGACAAATATATGAATAACGGTAAGTTCTATGTGGCCAAGTTCAATGCAGATGGAACTGGTCAATGGATTGAACTTGCTCATGGTAAAAACGGTTTAACTGCACAAAATGCAGTATATCCATTTAGCTCTGATGCAGATGTATTAACTTTTGCACGTTTAGCAGGCGATGCCGTTGGTGCAACGAAGATGGACCGCCCTGAATGGGTAGCTGTTAACCCAGAGAATGGTGAGGTCTACGTTACCCTGACCAATAACAGTAACCGTGGCAATAACTCGGCACAACCTGTTGATGCTGCCAACCCACGTAATTACTCAGATCCTGAAGGCGGTAAAGGTAATGTGAATGGCCATATTATTCGCTTTAAAGAGGAAAATACCGCATCAGAAAGCTTTGAATGGGATATCTACTTGTTCGGTGCTGAAGCATCGATGGATGCCAATATCAACCTGTCTGGCTTAAATGATAATAATAATCTGTCTTCACCAGATGGTATGTGGTTTGACCCTCGCGGTGTACTCTGGATTCAGACTGATGACGGCGCTTATACAGATGTAACCAACTGTATGATGCTGGCAGCATTACCTGGACAAGTTGGTGATGGTGGTGTAGTAACAACCTCTAATGGTCAAGCAACAATTGCTGGTGCCAAAGTGACCGATGAAAATCTACGTCGCTTCCTGACCGGTCCAGTAGAGTGTGAAATCACTGGTGTCACCATGACACCGGACTACAAAGCAATTTTCATCAACGTACAACATCCGGGTGAAGATTCTAAAAAATTTGATGCTCCAACCAGTAACTGGCCTGCCAGCCAAACAGATCGTTCGAACAAGACAGCACGTCCACGTTCAGCAACTGTTGTGATTACGCGTAATGATGGAGGCACCATTGCTAGCTAAGTAATTTTTTGTCTAACTTCAAAAATTTAGATAATTTTTTAAAATGCCGACATCTGTCGGCATTTTTTTATTCCATTATTTTTGCAGAGCAATGATTTTCTCAATGGTATGACCTGCGGTTGCACCTTGTTGTGACTTTTCAATCCAGTGCCATTGTTGAGGCTGCATTCTCAAAAAATTGGAACAGCGCGTGCCATAGGCTGGGCTTTGAATAAATGTCGAAGACAGCAGATGTTCCATTTCAATCGAAATCCCTGTTTCGGGTAGTAGTTCAGGAATCACTTTACGTTCATCTTCCAGAATATCCCACACGGCATAACAGAGATCCGACTCAGGTATATCGGGATGCTGCATCATGGGCAGGAATTCCTGGGTAAAGCGCTTGCGTAAGTGACGGGTCTTTTCCCAATGCTCAGTCAGCAAACCATTGGATACCACATATACACCGTGCGCCAATACTTGCGCTGCTTCACCACGGTTGCTCATATAGACCGCCTGCTCTCGATCACCGACAAACAGGTTAAAGCCTGCATAGTCACATTGCTTTTTTTCCAGTTCCTGGGCAAACCGAATTGGTGTTAATTCAGCTTCAAGAAAATCCTGAAGAATATGACCGCGTGAAGTCGGATAAGACTTTTGGTCCTGCCCATCTCTAAAATTGGTAATCACCGCCCATCTTCCTGCCGCCGTCACTCCCATCCAGGTGCCGCCTGACTGCAGATCCTGTCCGGCAATAATCGGACTATTTTCCCATTCATGCAGTGCCTGTGTAGGCCGCTGATAGAATTCATCCCGGTTCGAAATCAGACATAACGGGGCCTGATCTAGAACCCGCCACGCCAATGCCACGATACACATAATTTACGCTCTCGATCTTTACACATTGAATGTACAACATTTTTCTTTGCTTTCAGCTAAAATCTGTGCAAAACAGAATCACAAGGAACAGGAATGCTCACCTATCCCAATATTGATCCCGTTGCGATTTCGCTCGGGCCCTTACAAGTTCACTGGTATGGACTGATGTACTTACTGGCATTTTTATTTGCCTGGGGATTGGCGACGTTTCGCGCCAAACAACGTGGCTGGACACCGGATATGGTGTCTGACCTGATCTTCTTCGGCGCACTCGGTGTCATCATCGGTGGCCGTGTCGGTTATGTCTTATTTTACGGTTTTCCCCAGTTCCTGGCCGATCCTCTATGGCTGTTCCAGATCTGGACCGGGGGCATGAGTTTCCACGGCGGTTTCCTCGGGGTCATTCTGGCCATGTTATGGTGGTGCAAGAAATACAAGATGACCTGGTTCCAGACCTTGGATTTTATCGCGCCTTGCGTACCCACAGGTTTGATGTTTGGCCGGATTGGTAACTTTATTGGTGGTGAACTATATGGCCGTCAGGTGACCGATCCAAACTTTGCCTGGGGCATGATCTTCCCGACCGATCCGCTGCAACTGGTACGTCATCCCTCACAACTGTATCAGGCGCTGTGTGAAGGTTTAATTCTATTTATTGTACTATGGTGGTTCAGCTCCAAGCCGCGTCCGCGTATGGCCGTATCTGCGCTCTTCCTGATTGGCTATGGTCTGGCACGTTTTGTGGTTGAATTCTTCCGTGAACCGGACAATGGTCAGCTGTTTATTGGCTGGATGAGCAAAGGACAATTCCTGAGTCTGCCAATGATCCTGATTGGCTTGTGGATGATGTGGTATGCCTACCAGAAGAAAATTTATGACTGGGGTCCAAACAAAAATAGCTGAGAAAATCGCGTAATTTAGCGAGGCAACAGCCTCGCTTTTTTGTACCGAAAATATGCTAAAGTGCCATTTATCTCTTTTATTCCTTCATCACTATGCTTGAGTTCTGGTTTAATCCACAAGTCTCTGTTCTCAAAAAACTGTTGATCTGTATTGTGATTGCATTGGTTGCTGCAGGGTTGTACTGGATGAAACCACTGCCCCTGGACGCGATTCTGATGTTTGTCGGTACTGGCGTCATTTTTCTGATTTGTCGTTACTGCAAAATCCACTTTGCCCGCAAAAATCCGACCGGTTTGCTGTATAGATTACTGACCTGGATTCCCATTGCCTTATTGATTGCTTTAATTTTTATGAACATGCAACAGGGCGAAATCCTGATTCCGGGCGCACAAGGCATTGCCTTTATGGCACTGGCAATTTGCCTGTTTTCACCCCTGTCTCTGTTAAATCAGAACACTCACGATTCAGAGCCGCCGCATGCTTGATTTTTGGTATTCAGAACGTTGTAGCCGTCAAATCAAACTCATCGTCATCATCGCGACCTGTATTTTTATTTATGCGGCATCGACTGTGGCCCAGTTAGATCCGGTATTTGTTGGGGTGAGTTTAGCGATTGGAATTGTCGTGCATTTACTGCACCATTTCCGCCTGAAAATCTCAAAATCCAATCCCTATGCAAATGGCTTTAGCGCCTTGAGCCGGGTGATTCCCATCATTGCCTTAATTACCCTGTTTGGCTATTTACCAGAACAGCACCAGCAATGGGGCAAATTTGCCTTGGGTCTGCAATGTCTTGGCTTTGCCGCGATTGGATTATTTATCGTATCGGTCTATGAAAACCGTGCGAAGCGTTTTGAGGACTGATCACTTCGCAGTATTTTCTTAGAAGTAAGTTTCCAGACGATAGTAACTATAAGTCACGTTTTTATTGCGATAAACCGCATGATCTCGCTGTTTGAAATCCGATACCCAGGCACTACCTGAATAAGCCGCGATATGTCCATATTTATGTCCCTGAGTACGGTCAATAATATAGATATCGCCTTTTTTCGGCCGATCAAAAGAAGCATTAATTTTCTTATAGCCCAGCTGCATCAGGGTACTTCCCCAATCTGCCGCTGCGACCGGATGATTCACAATTTTCGCACCCGAGGATTGCAGACCGACACGAATACTGCGCGCACATTTCTGTGTACTGGTATTTCGGGTAATGCCTTGCAGATAACTGGTAAATTTCTCGATATTGATACGATGGCCATTGCTTACGCCTGAAGCGTTACGGACAGTGGCTTGCTGGGATGACTTTTTAGGTCTTTGCTCCGATTGGGAACGCACCATGATATTCGCTTGGACAGGAGCATATACTTCGCTCATGTTTACTTGATGATCATAGATCATGCCTTACCAACCGCTCCTCGCCTGTAATTTAGGCTTTCATATTGTTAACAAGCCGAGAATACTAGTCGTTTAAATGTTATCTTTCACATTAAAAATGTAAATAAATTTGTCTATTTTTCCGGCATTCAAATTAAGCCGTTCTTTCTAATACAGTTACAAAACCCATCATCTTTGCAAAAAAAATGTAAAGCAAAGCCAACTTCGACGCCTTGCAAAGCTTTTTTAGCCTGAAATACGCAAAATGAGCCGTTATTTTTTTCTACTCAAACCTTATGGATTTAATTTGTGGCTCGGCCATTCTCAGACAACATTTCACTACATGATTACATCATTTTGAGCTTTGTACCCTGTATTACACTGATGCGGCATTTTTAAATATTGAACTAAACGGAGAAGAAAAATGAGTCAGACTTTAAGTACCGTTTCAAATTTTAATTTAGAACAATATTTAGGCACCTGGTATGAAATTGCACGTTTGCCGATGAAACACCAACCCGAGAACAGCACCGATATTTCTGCGGTATATAGCTTAAATGAAAATGGCAAGGTTCGGGTTCAGAACCGCTGTCTGGATGGTGAGGGTAAGCTGGATGAAGCCATTGCTGAAGCGACCATTGTCGATGCAGAACATGCCAAGCTCGAAGTCAGTTTTTTACCTGAAGGCCTGCGTTGGATTCCGTTTACCAAGGGCGATTATTGGGTATTAAAAATCGATCCGGATTATCAGACGGCCCTTGTGGGCGAACCTGGTAAAGAATACTTATGGCTGCTACATCGCGGGACGACTTTAGATGAAGCCACTCAACGTGAATATTTAAGCTATGCAGAATCCTTGGGTTATGATCTGTCCGATCTGATTCACACCGTGCATACTGGCCATAAAACGGCTTAATTTACTGTACAAAGACCTCTATCAGGAGGTCTTTTTTATTCTGGTTTGAGCGATGAAAGCTCATCAAAAAATGCTATGATATGCGCAATTTAAATTGTCCCTTTCGACAGCAAATTATTTTTGAAATAATCTATACTGCTGTTAAAACGGCGATTTTCAACAGATTTAAATAGAGAGACCTATGCGCCAATATCTTGACCTTTTACAACACATTCTCGACAACGGCGGCGATAAAGGCGACCGTACCGGTACAGGGACACGTTCGGTATTTGGTCATCAGATGCGCTTTGATCTTTCCCAAGGTTTCCCTTTACTCACCACCAAAAAAGTTCATTTCCGTTCTATCGTGATTGAATTATTATGGTTTTTAAAAGGCGATACCAACGTTCAATATTTAAAAGAGCATAAAGTTTCGATTTGGGATGAGTGGGCAACCGCCGAACAGACCGCGCGTTTTGGCCGCCCTGAAGGTGAACTGGGGCCAGTTTACGGTCACCAGTGGCGTAATTTTGGTGCCAGCAAAAATGCAGATAATAGCTATAATCAGGATGGTTTTGATCAGATCAAATGGTTGATTAATGAAATTAAAACCAATCCGAATTCGCGCCGTCTGATTGTATCTGGCTGGAATCCGAATGAAGCGGGCCAAGTGGCATTACCGCCTTGCCATACCCTGTTCCAGTTCTTTGTCCACAATGGCAAATTGTCTTGTCAGCTGTATCAGCGTAGCGCCGATGTTTTTCTCGGTGTTCCATTTAATATCGCCAGCTATGCCCTGTTGACGCATATGATCGCGCAAGTCTGTCAGCTGGAGGTCGGTGATTTTGTCTGGACCGGTGGCGATACACACCTGTATAGCAATCACTTCGAGCAAGCCCAGTTACAGCTCAGCCGTGAGCCCTTGGGCCTGTGCCAACTTAAATTGAATCCTGAAATCAAAAACCTGTTCGACTTCAAATTTGAAGATATTGAAATTATTGGTTATGAATCACATCCGGGGATTAAGGCACCCGTTGCAGTGTAAATGTTCCCAAACCAAAGAAAATCAAAATCCCACTTTGCTTAAAGTGGGATTTTGCATTTTAATAGGAGCAAATTTTTATTTGTTTTTGAGTGTAGGTATGGCATTTCAGGATTTAGAAGTCGTTCATGTCGTTGCAATGGATCAGCAGCGCTGTATTGGTAAGGACAATGACCTGCCTTGGCATATCTCAGCCGATCTCAAGCATTTTAAAGAAATCACTCAGGGCGGTGTGATTATCATGGGCCGCAAGACCCTTGAATCGATGGGGCGTGCGCTCCCTAAACGCGTGAACTGGGTCATTACCCGTGATCCTGACTGGTCTTTTCAAGGCACTAAAGTTGCTCATAACATTGAAGATGCGCTTATTCAGGCAGTTACTGATGTACACAGCTCAGAAAAACCGACGTCTATTTTTATTATTGGTGGCGGTGAAATCTTTAAACAGACCATGGACATTGCCGACCGTCTGGAACTGACTCATGTCGACCTGGATGTACAAGGTCATGCCTATTATCCTGAAATTCCGGCAGAATTCAAAAAAGTCGCGACCGAGCAACATATTGACGACAAAACCGGGATTGCTTTTGAGTTTACAACCTACAGAAAATAAAGCCTATTTCTCATGAAAAAGTGATGATGCAGGGACGCGAATATATTTCCAAGCACTGGATTCTGTGGCTGCTGGGCAGCCTGTTTATCCTCTTTGTCATTCTGTCGAGCCTGTGGCTCAGCCTGATGCTCTGGGTTCAGCAACCTCTCGGCAAGATTGGCAGCTTGATCCTGATTGGTGTTTGGTTAACGTTTTCCCTGCTGGTACTCGGGATCTACTTCACCCGGCACCTGATCTCGCGTAAAGTCGATAGCATTCTATATCTTCTGGTCTTTCTGTTTTGTCTGCTGGGCTATTTTAGTCTGCAAGCGCGTCAGGATCGGGAGTGGAATCCTGAAGTGGCTCAGTTGTTGCACTATGAACAACAAGGCGATCAGGTCACCCTGCACAATATCCGGAACTTTGACTGGCAAGCTGATGGTCGTTATATCGAACGTTGGGAAAGCCGCAGTTTTGACCTGAACCAGATTAGCGGGGTGAATATCATTACCTCCTACTGGATGGGTCCGAAAATTGCCCACACGCTGGTCAGCTTCGATTTTGCCAATCAAAAACCTCTCACTTTCTCGATTGAAATCCGCAAGGAAAAACATGAAGAGTTTTCTGCAATTGGTGGGTTTTTCCGTAAATATGAATTGAGTCTGGTGGCATCGGACGAAAAAGATATTGTGTATACACGTAGTAATATTCGCGGGGAGCAGGTGTATTTCTTTCCGGTAAATATGCCACAAGCTCAGGCCAAAGCCTTATTCAAAGAATATCTGGCCCAGGCCGATGAATTGGCCAGAGAACCCAAGTGGTATAACACCCTGACCAGTAATTGCACCACTCTGGTCTTTGATATGGTTCAGGCAGTATCGCAACAACAATTGCCTTCAGATTATCGACTGTTAGCGTCCGGCTATTTACCGAATTATCTCTATGATCTGAAAGTGCTGGATCAATCCTGGGATATGCACACCTGGTACCAACGGGCGCATGTGAATCCACGAGTCAAACAGAGCGCCGATCTGTCCAGCCAGGAATATTCGCAGCGACTTCGTCAAGGCCTGCCTGCACCTCAGACACATTAACTGGCGTTTTTATCACTGTAAATAAAGATACAAAATCAACTGGAACCTGAGTCATTTTTTTGTTTATATACAAATAGCTAGTCAATAATCAGAGTATCTTTCATGCTAAAAAAATTAACTGCAATTGCCCTATTAGGCTCGGTATTGGCTGTAATGGGCTGCGAGACCGTGCCGAATACCGCCACCACACAAACCACGAATCATTTACAACTTTTGCAAAATCGTACCTGGATTGCCACACAGATTGGCAATACTGAAATCAAAACCGCAGCTACTGCATCTCATCTTCCAAGTCTGCAATTTGATACCAGCACCCAGCGTGTTTCCGGTTCAGATGGTTGTAACCGGATCATGGGCAGCTATATGGCGGGCAAAGATACTTTGAATTTAAGCCAGATGGCAACAACACGCATGGCCTGTATGCATAATGATCAGCTCGATCAGAAATTTAATGAAGCTTTAGCCAAGGTGACGCATTATCAGGTATTTGGTAAAACCCTAAAACTATTGGATCGTCATGGTAATGTGTTAATTCAGCTGGAAAGTGCAGTTCAGCCACGTTAAGACTTCCCTACAAAAAGCCTGTATTGGCGGGCTTTTTTTATCTTTCATACTGATGGGCCAGGATTTAACCATCAGCCCAGTTCAATCGAATGAGGAATCAGCCATGCAACAAGCACTTTTTGGTGGTGGATGCTTTTGGTGTACCGAAGCGGTATTTTTACAAATTCAGGGCGTTCAGCAAGTCCTGAGTGGCTATGCCGGCGGTCATACCCCTGAGCCAAATTATGAGGCCGTGTGCGGCGGTGAAACCGGCCATGCTGAAGTTATTCTGGTTGATTTCGACGAAAACCAGATCAGCTATGCCCAGCTCCTTGAGGTGTTTTTTGCGACGCATGATCCAACCACTTTGAACCGTCAGGGCAATGACGTCGGCACCCAATATCGTTCCGTGATTTATTATCTGAATGCTGAACAAAAAACTCAGGCAGAAGCAGCCATGGATGCTTTAAAAAATGAAGGCCTGAATATTGTGACTGAACTCAGCCCGATGCCGACCTTCTATCCTGCTGAGGAATATCACCAAAATTTCTTTGCGAAAAACCCAAACCAAGGTTACTGCAATTTTGCCATTCCGCCAAAACTGAATAAATTACGCAGTAAATTTATGACTTTGTTAAAAACCCATTAATTTGCATAAAAAATGGGGATAAAAAAAGCGACTGAAATCAGTCGCTTTTTTTTGTTAGCTGAATCTTAGTTATCGGTTGCAAAGGCAATATCGCTGAGTCCGGCTCCACTCGCACGCGACATGACTTGAGCTACCGTGTCATAACGGGATTCTTTATCTGCTTTCAGCACAATCGTCGGCTGACGTTCAGTCTGACCTGCTTCATTAAAACGGGTCTGCAATTCGTCTAGGGTCAGGACATTGCCATTCCAGGCAATCTCACCTTCCGCATTGATGCTGATTGTGACATTTTCAGGCGGCAGATCAATAATCTCCGCAGTGGTTTGTGGCAAGGTTAATGGAATTGATGGGTTCGCAACGGTCGCTGTCACCAAGAAGATGATCATCAATACCAACATAATGTCGATGAGGGGAATGAGGTTCATCTCATTCATACCTACATCGTTGTCTTCACCCAGTTGAAAAGCCATTAAGCTTGACCTCCCACTAAACTCTGTTGTGTTACTTTTTCATCAGACTTTTTTGCAGCAGATTCCTGTTGCAACATGGTGTCAATCAACAAGCCATGTGCCTGATCTTGTAACTCATGCGCCAAACCACGATTGAAACGCACACAGATGTTATAAGCCAGTACCGCAGGAATCGCGACGGCCAAGCCTAGACCCGTCATGATCAAGGCTTCACCGACTGGGGTTGCCACTTGTGCCAGACCAGCCTGACCGCTTTTACCCACTGCAACCAGCGCATGGAAAATACCCCACACGGTACCAAACAAACCGACAAATGGTGAAATCGAAGCAATCGTACCGAGGACGGATACCCCTTTTTCAGCATTGGCTTTTTCGGCTGAAATCTGACGTAATAACGCCTGTTCTGCCACTGCCTTACGCTGTTCAAAGCCCAAAGGAGCCAATTTGGTTTTCAGTTGCTCCAATGCTTGAGACAGCTGGGTATAAGCAACTTGTTTAAGCTGGCGAGTGCCCATTAAACGCAGCACAAAAATGGTCCATGTCGCAATCGACATTGCCAATAACACGAAGTACAGCGTTTTACTGACTGCATCAGCGTGTTGCCAATAAACTGAAAAGTTCATCTTCGAACTCCTAATGGGTTAGCCGTTATTTGGTAATTTGAAAATCGAAAGGCTGCTCAACCCGGGTTGGATAAGCCACACCATTTTCCACATATTTGGTTAGTTGCGCGCGGCGTACCGCTGCTTCAACTTTACGGTTCACTGCCGAGCTACAATCCGAATTACGTGCAGTCGCAGAAACCACTTTACCCTGCTCATTTGCCGCCACATCGACTACCATCGAACAAGTCGCTCTTAACTCACCTGAAGACAAGGAAACTTTCGGTGCGCGCTGCCAGCTCACTCCACCCCCAATCGAGACACTTTTTGGTGATGGCGGCGCAGCAGGTGCTGGCGGTGCTACAGGCGCAGGTGGCGCGACTGGAGCTGGTGCCGGTTGCACTTTGGTTTCGGTGACCACTGTCGGTACCACCGGACTTGGGGTTGGTTTAGCTTCAACGGGTGGTGCTTTCACGACTTTAGGTGCTTCTGCCTTCTTCACCTGTTCTATTTTTTCAACTTTTTTTGGTGGTGGTGGCAGCGGTTTATCTACAATTTTGACTTCTTTGGGCCTAGGCGGCTCTTTTTGTGGCTCGGCCTTCGGCTTTGGCGGTAAAGGTTTTGGTGCTTCCTGCAATTTTACAAAGCGCACTTTAAGCGGCTCTTTCTCTACAGGCTTGAGCTCCGGTGCGTCCATCTGGCTCACTGCCCACAATAGGCCCACATGTCCGACGAACACGGCCGCCAGAATCGAGATGACTTTCTTTTTCATCTTGTTGGGCGGTGTAGGTGGCATGGGAGCAGCAACTTGACTCATTAAATCTATTACCTTGAGGAGATGATGTGAAACAAACAATCAAGCTCATCGGTTAGCACAATTAAAGTACGCCAATAATAAATGAGAAGTGTTTTCATTTGCAACTACTAATCATGCCTTTCACTGACTTTTTTTGCATCAAAACAAAAAAGGCACACTAAAAGTATGCCTTTTTAAATAGGGATGCAAGTTTTATTGGAACACCACAGTTTTATTGCCATCGACAATAATACGGTCTTCCAGATGCCATTTCACTGCACGTGCCAGTACATTACGTTCTACGTCCTGACCGAGTTCACGCAACTGTTCAACGGTAAAGTCATGATTGACACGTTCTACGTCCTGCTCGATGATCGGGCCCTGATCCAGATCGGCAGTGACATAGTGTGCAGTCGCACCGATCAGCTTGACACCTTTTTCATGCGCCTGTTTATACGGATTTGCACCGACAAATGCGGGCAGGAATGAATGGTGAATATTGATCACTTTCATTTCCCACTTGCTTACAAATTCTTCATCTAGAATCTGCATATAGCGCGCCAATACCAACAGGTCATTGCCCTGCATTAACTGGTCAATTTCTGCATAGGCTTCAGGCTTGTTGTCTTTGGTCACCGGCACCACTTCAAATGGAATCCCAAAGTTTTCAACCGCTTCGCGTAAAGTCTCGTGATTCGATACCACCTTGGTAATTTCACATGGCAAACCACCACGGGCATGACGCCATAACAGCTCAAGCAAGGCATGATCGACCTTAGACACCAAAATACCGACTTTCTTCACATCGCTGACCAGAGCCAGACGCCATTGCATGCCATAACGCTCTGCGACATTTACCGCAAAAGTCTGGGTAATGCTTTCTTTACGGCTTTGCAGATGATCCAGTTCAAATTCAACGCGCATGAAGTAACGGCCGCCCTGCGCTGCTGTCGCATATTGGTCAAGCGCAGTAATATTGGCACCTTGATGATACAAGAAGCTCGAAACAGCCTGCACGATGCCCGGCTTGTCTTCACAAGTAATCAATAAACGTGCGGTGTTAGCAGTCGTCATATTCATGTTGGTTTAAGTCACTAATCAGTTAAATTAAAAAATAAGCCGAGTATTCTAGCGCGTTTCCGAGATATTCTGAATAGGCGACTCGACTTCTGTGTTTTTTGCAGATGACAGGCTGGCAAAAAGTTCCGAAGAACCTAGGCTATTTAGCAAACCTTCATAAGTTTGACGGCTTTCACCGCGTAAATAGGCCCCTTCCAGGAACACCATTTGACGCAATGCCTGCCAGACCCATTTTTCTTCCAGCGTATTGGAATCGGTCAGATGACCTGACATATATAGGAAGTTGGTCCAGTTGGTCAGTACAATCCACAGGTTAATGATCAGTGCTTCAATTTCTGAATCGGTCATGTCCATCAAGCCAGCATTCACAAAAGCCTTATAGATTTTCTGACCTTGCTGCATCACCTCGCCGGCAAAGCGTGGATACATCTTGCGGAAATCTTCGTTATTTTCAACCAGATGATAGACATCGCGATGCAGGAAACGATAAGCCCACAGCTGACTGCTCAGTACCTGAAAATAATGAATCTTGTCATTGGCATCCAGAGCACGATCATCCGGCAGCGCCAGCATTTCCAGAGTTTGCTGCTGGTACTCCTCCATCAGTTCTTTAATAATTTCATTTTTATTACGGAAATGATAATACAGGTTACCAGGGCTCATCCCGAGTTCAGCCGCAATATGATTGGTGGTCACAGAGCGTTCGCCACGCTCATTGAACAGCTGCAAACTGAGCTGCAAGATACGCTCTTTAGTTTTTAAGGTTTTGGTTTGGGACATCCTAAAATAACCATTCAGTTCGTGCATTAGCAGGCTAACACACAAAGTCACTTGACTAATTAGAGTATTTGCTCTAAAAATTAATTAATCGATTTTTGAATAATGGTAGTGCGGCATGAACAGTCACACAAAAACAATATCAATGACACCACATTTTTTTGATGGCCAATACTTAAATGAGCTTTTGGCACAACAAAAACATGCTTACTTAAACTATCCTTTGCCGACGGCAAAGGAACGCATCGATCGTTTAGCTCGACTTAAGCGTATCTTAGTTAAGTATCAAGATCAATTTGCAGAGGCAATTAATCAGGATTATGGTAACCGCTCGATTGGGGAAACCAAAATTGGTGAACTGCTCACCTGTCTGGAACATATCAAATATTATAGCAAAAACTTGACCCGATGGATGAAACCCTCCAAGCGTCATGTCGGCATTATTCATCAACCGGCCAAAGCTTGGGTGCAATATCAGCCTTTGGGCGTGATTGGGATTATTGCACCGTGGAACTATCCGCTGTTGCTGTCCGTTGGCCCGCTCATTTGTGCATTGGCTGCCGGCAACCACGCCATGATCAAGATTTCTAGCGCATCGGCTGCGTTTGGTGAAGTGCTTGAAAAAGCCTTGGCAGAAGCCTTTCCGAAAGAACTGGTCGCAGTGGTCAATGGTGGCGGTGTGATCTCAGATGCTTTCTGTCGTCTAGCCTTCGACAAAATGATTTTTACCGGCTCGACTGCTGTGGGTAAAACCATAATGGCAGCCGCAGCAGAAAATCTGGTTCCGGTGATTCTGGAACTGGGGGGTAAATCGCCAGTGCTGGTGCATCCATCAATTGATCTGCGTGATGTCGCACAGCGGATTGCAGTGGGCAAACTCTGGAATGCCGGTCAAACCTGTGTCGCACCGGACTATATGTTCCTGCCTCGTGGCAAGACGGCAGAATTTATTGATCATTTTAAAGCCTGCGTAGAAAGTATGTATCCGGATATCACCCATAATCAGGATTACACCTCGATTGTGAATGACAAACAGTACAACCGTCTGCAAGGCTATCTGGATGATGCACGTGAACAGGGTGCTCATGTTATTGAAATCAATCCGCGCCATGAAAATTCCGCTGATCTGCGTAAAATTGCCCCCACCATTGTGACCAATGTCACACCAAGCATGCAAATCATGCAGCATGAAATCTTTGGTCCACTGCTGCCAATCATGGAATATGATCAAATTGATGAAGTTATCGACTTTATTAATAGCCGTCCACGCCCACTTGCTTTATACTACTTC
Organism: Acinetobacter sp. YH12255; assembly: GCF_013417355.1. NCBI lineage: Bacteria > Pseudomonadati > Pseudomonadota > Gammaproteobacteria > Moraxellales > Moraxellaceae > Acinetobacter > Acinetobacter sp. YH12255. The sequence goes on along the minus strand of NZ_VPEC01000026.1, from coordinate 7,919 downwards.
GACTTTGATCAAGCGCGTGCCGATTATGTCGCACAGCGTACCCATTCAGGGCATTTCGGGCAAAATACGGTATTAACCCATGTTGCACAAGACGATCTACCATTTGGGGGTGTCGGTGCATCAGGTATGGGGAAATATCACGGTCCAGAAGGCTTCTTCAGTTTGTCGCATGAACGCTCGGTAATGTCGAATCCCAAGCTGTATAGCTTGAAATACATTCTGCCGCCGTTCAATAAACCGATTCACAAGCTGATTTCGAAGACACTTCTCCGTTAAATGATCAAGGCATGAGCTATCGATATAGCTCGTGCTGCGTTTTGACGAAAATCGCTTGTCTTTTAAGCGCATTTTTGATATAAAACGCCCCTTGAATGATTTCAATCCGTTTATTTTTGACTGGCCATACAGATTTGCTGTTGGCTAAATCAATGGAGTTACACCATGTCTAAGGTTTGCCAAGTTACCGGCAAGCGTCCAGTCGTTGGTAACAACGTCTCACACGCCAACAACAAAACTAAACGCCGGTTCGAGCCGAACCTGCACCACCACCGTTTCTGGTTAGAAAGCGAAAAACGTTTTGTACGTCTTCGTTTAACCACTAAAGGTATGCGTATTATCGACAAATTGGGCATTGAAAAGGTTGTTGCTGACCTACGTGCTCAAGGTCAAAAGATCTAAGGAGTCTGAACCATGCGTGATAAAATTCGCTTAGTTTCTTCAGCTGGTACAGGTTATTTCTATACCACGACTAAGAACAAACGTACTATGCCGGAAAAAATGGAAATCAAAAAATTTGATCCAAAAATCCGTCAACACGTAATCTTCAAAGAAGCTAAAATCAAATAATTTTGGCTTTTTAAAAAAACGACCCTTTCAGGTCGTTTTTTTTTGCATTTTTTTTACCCCACTTGATAAACTTTCTACATGTTTTGGCACTTTTTGTGCTTATTTCCCAGCAAACCTAACTAAAGGAGTATTTAGTGCCACATGACGTAGAACTCATTATATTATTGGCTGTTGGTTTTGGCTTAGCCCTGGTTTTTGGCTATATCGCTGCACGTCTGCGCCTCCCTCCACTTATCGGCTATCTGGTGGCCGGCATTCTGATTAGTCCCAATACACCCGGTGTGGTCGGCGATATTCATCTGGCCAACCAGCTGGCAGAATTAGGTGTCATGTTCCTGATGTTCGGGGTCGGGATGCATTTCTCGCTAAGTGATCTGATGCAGGTGCGGCGGATTGCATTGCCCGGTGCAATTTTGCAAATTGCAGTCGCCACTCTGCTCGGAGTGGGAGTCTCGATGTTATGGGGCTGGAGCTTTGGCTCTGCGCTCGTATTCGGTTTAAGCCTATCCTGTGCCAGTACGGTGGTTCTACTCAAAGCACTCGGTGATCGTGGTCTGCTCGATTCAATTAATGGCCGGATTGCCGTCGGTTGGCTTTTGGTCGAAGATCTGGTCATGGTCTTGGCCTTGGTATTATTGCCGGCCACTGCCTTACTTCTAGGCGGACAAGCACTTGAAGGTGCGAGCGATGAAAATATCTGGGCCACTTTAGGCATTACCCTGCTGAAAGTCGCAGGCTTTATTGCCTTTATGCTGATTATTGGTAAACGTCTGGTGCCGATGATCATCCAAGTCGTGGCACGTCTGGGTTCTCGTGAGCTGTTTACCCTGACTGTGGTCGCTGCGGCCATCTCGATTGCCTTTGGGGCCTATAAGGTTTTTGGGGTATCTATGGCACTGGGGGCTTTCTTTGCCGGGATGGTGGTGAAAGAGTCAGATTTCAGTCATCGCGCGGAACAAGAAACCTTGCCGCTGCGTGAAATCTTCTCAATCTTATTCTTTGTTTCTGTCGGCATGCTGTTTGATCCGCGTATTTTACTGGAACAGCCACTCCATGTGCTGACAGTCGTCGGCATTATTCTGATTGGTAAAACTCTTGCAGCAATGGCACTGGTATTGTTCTTCCGCTATCCAATCAATACCGCGCTGACTGTTGGCGCTTCGCTGGCACAGATTGGTGAGTTCTCCTTTATTTTGGCTGTACTCGGTGTTTCACTCAACCTGCTTTCGCTGGAAGGTCAAAACCTGATTCTGGCAGGTGCCTTGATTTCGATTACCCTCAATTCCTTTATCTTTTCCGCAATTGAGCCAGTACAGAAATGGATTCGGGAACGCTCGACCCTGGCACGTTTACTGGAACGCAGTGGTGACCCTCTGGCAATGTTACCCGATGAAGTCTCACAGGATTACCTGCGCGATCAGGTGGTGATTATTGGCCATGGTGAGGTCGGTCGTCGCATTACCCGCTCATTGATGGAAGAAAACATCAAGGTGGTCATTGCCGAAGAAAACCGTGACATCGTCGAAAATCTGCGTGAAAAAGGTATTGCTGCGGTGTCTGGTGTTGCTACTGAAGCCGGGGTCCTGATTCAGGCACATATTCAGCATGCGCGCTTACTGGTCATTTCCCCTATGGATATCATCGATATTCATAAAATTGTCGACATTGCTAAGACCTTGAATCCACAAATTCAGGTACTGGTCTGTGCAGAAAGCAAGGAAGAAGCTGAAGCGATCCGTCGTGATAATATCGGCGCGGTGTATTATGCCAAAGAAGAAATGGCGAAAAATATGAGTAATCATATTTTAAACCAGATCGAAATTGCGCATCAGCATCCCCCTTCTCATTAATCTCTCTGCATAAAAAAAGTTGCCCAATATGGCAACTTTTTTTATGCATAATCACAAGATTTTTTGTAATAAGCTGACTTCAAATCATCAGGAGTAAAATCAAAGAAACGAGGTTTTCATTTCTTGAAACTCACCTTGAGCTCGTACTTAAAATCTAACTTATTCCCCAACCCTTTAAAATCAAAAAGCACACCGATAGTGTGCTTTTGAATACATTGTAATCTTAACTCATATACTTCGGCTCTTCATCTACGACTTCAGCCTGCCATTCATTGACCTGCTGTTCCAGCAAGCCATACAGGGCCGCCTGAATCATCTGCTGCGCAATCACAGGCGTCTGCTCTCCGAGTAGAGCCTTCACCTCGTCATTAAACTGAATCATGACCAAAGGCTGTTTATGCGAACCTGCATTGCGTAAAGCCAAGGCACCACCTTCAAGTTGAACGAGTTCTAAAATCGCGTCTTGATTACCAAATAAGTCTTTCAACTGTTCTATAGACATATATCCTCCATGTTCAACATGGTGGCAAAGAGCCGGGTGCACTTTGCATCATTAGAGTAATTGATATAGGGTTAAAAATTCTAATTTCAAGTACGGTCGATCCGATTAAAATTCAATCATCTCATTGCGAAAACCATCGATGAGTTGTGTTAAGTCACGATGCCATTCTCTTAATATAGCAGGATCAGGTAACCATGCTTGTGGAGACTGTGTGACTTTAATGATGAGATTTGAGGAGGTTTCGTCTTCGGGTTCCGGTGTACTCGGTTCAGGCGCATACTGGCACAGACGATAGGCACGTTTCAGTTCAGCAATGAAACCGCTCTTGGATAAGTGTTGTAATACGGCTACTTCGGGTGAAATCTGGCCTTTGGCTGCCATTAGTTCTTCGATTGATTTCAGCGTCGGATTGGCATCATTCAGGCGATAGTAACGCACCAGTTCCTGCAAAAATGCCAATAAAGCGCCATGTAAATGAAATACAGTCGCCTCACGTTGTGCCTGAGCCTGTTGCACATGCTGGGTTTGCTCTGCCTGCTGGCAGGCAAGACGGGCAAAATACAGTTTTTGATTGGTACGGTCCGCATGATAGCGAGCAACACGGGTCATTGATATTTCCTAAGGTTTTAAACAAATTTTGGCTTTTATAAAGTAAAAGGTTCGCTTTCATTTCGCAATCAAAACATGTTTAAACTGAATCCATCCAGTACTGAAATCCAGAAAATCTAACTGCCTGCACGAGTACAACCATGAGCACAACAAGGTTAAATTTCAGCCATAAAAAAGGAGCATATCAAGTGCTCCTTTTCCAGTTTAAGCCTCGGGCTTATCTTCTGCTTGTTTTACCCGGATTCCATGTCCGTGCAAGCGCAAAGTATTCAGGCCTTTAATGGATTTGATGGCTTCACGTGCATGCGGCATTTCTACAAAGGCAAAACCTTTTGATTTCCCGGTTGCCGCATCGAGCACCAAAGTACAAGTATTCACTGTGCCATATTCCTGGAACAACTTCAGCAACTCGGCTTCTGTGACCGTACGTTCTAAATTACGAACTAAAATTTTCATCTGATAACCTTAAGAAGATAGGCAAAAAATATCAAAAAGCACGCGCCTACTCTACTTTTTGTATGCAACAACTTTGCTATAGTTTAATCGAGATCAATGCCAAAATCTAAATTAATCGATTGACGTTCAATTAAGGCACTTTTCACGGTCTGCTGCCGGGTTTTGTAATGGGTTTCCGTGGTGCATAAATGCCGGGTGAGATCATTCAAGAAATAACTTGCGACTTTACGTCCCTGCGCATCGATCGTTTCCCGCGCCCAGTGATTCAGATTTTGTTTGGTTAGAATCAATTCATTTTTGGCTCGGGTCAGCGCCACATACAGCACACGACGTTCTTCTTCAACATCATCAAAGTCGCCTTGGGCGCGTGCATGCGGATAATTTCCCGGCGTGACATTGGCCACATAACAGACATTCTGTTCGGTGCCTTTTGCTGAATGAATGGTAATCAGGGTCACCACATCATGATCGGACTGGCGTTCAATTTCCGAAATCGACACTGGATCGAGCACATATTCCTCTAAAAATTCACTTAGTTGTGAATGCTTGGAGGCCAGTTGTTTCACCAGTTCAAAATCACCCTGACGACGTGGCCAGTCTTTTTTATAGTTCTCTGCCAGTTGTGTTTCAATTGCCTGAATCGCAAGACTGACACAAGCCTGCACTTCGCCTTTCAGCACGCTCATCTGCTTCATGATCAGAATCGCATTTAGAGGTATCTTGCCAAATTTCTCCAGTTTATCGGAGATTTTATCGATTTCAGGTTCCAGCAAAATGTGTTGCGCCAGCTTGCTTGCACCGACATCACCGACACCATTCCACAGGGTCAAGAAACGCATCCAGGCGATATCATCCAGCGGATTGGCGACCACACGCAGCATGCTGAGCAAATCTTTGACATGTGCCGTTTCCAGCAGCTTCATACCGCCAATAAATCGATACGGTACATTGGCCGCGATACAGGCTGCTTCAATATGCCGCGCGGCAAAACTGGAACGCACCAGTACCATATGTTCGCCCCATTTGCTGCCCTGTAGATAATGACGCTCTTTAATATCAATTGCGATCCATTTGGCTTCATCAAACTCATTCGGAAATATATGCATGCGCGGCTTTACACCCTCGCCACGATAAGCTTCCAGACGTTTGTCATATTTGATTTCAGACTGATCCAGCAGCCAGTTGGACAGATCCAGAATTTCCTGGGTCGAGCGGTAGTTTTTTTCCAGTTTAAAAATCTGCGCATCTGGTACCCGTTCTTTGAAATGATGAATATTTTCAAAGTCTGCGCCACGGAAACCATAAATCGACTGGGCATCATCGCCGACACAAAACAGACTGATCCGGTCTTTCAGTGGCTCCAACAAAGCCCATTGCAATGGATTGGTATCCTGCATTTCATCGACCAGCATATGTCGACAGATTGACGCCACATAATCGACCAAACCTTCTGATTGTGCCAAAGCTGTCGCCACCACTGCCAGAATATCGTCATAATCCAGAAAGCTGCGTGCCTGCTTACGTACTTCGTACTCTTTCATAATCTCGGCAATCTGGTCTTTTAAGGCCAGATATTCCGGCATCTGCTTTTCCAGCGCGAGACTGAGCTTCTGCCGAGTATTACGTGCAAAGGAATATAAATCGCAGAGTTCTTGTGGCTTGGGCAGATGATTGGGATTTTTTTTGTCATCACGGCCACGAATCAGACGGAACATCATCAACTGATCATCACGATCAATAATCGAGAACTGTTCCAGACCAAAGGCCTTCGGAATACGGCGCAACAGATACATACAGAACGTATGAAAGGTCGAGGCACGCAGACCTTTAGCTTGATCACCCAAGGCTAATTCCACCCGCGCTACAATTTCACTGGCTGCACGGCGGGTAAAGGTCAGAATCTGAATCTGGTTGGCGGGTACACCCCGCTCAATCAGGTAAGCTGCACGTGCCACGATGGTCTTGGTTTTGCCACAACCTGCCCCGGCCAGCACCAGACTATGTTTTGTTTCTGTGGTCGATGCTTGCTTTTGTTGGGGATTTAATTCATCAATCAGGTTGGCTAAACTCATTTTCACTCATCGTTTTGTGGATGGCTGTAGTTTAGCAGATCGCTCTTATAATTATGGCTTTTCATCCGCCCTGAAACAGCAGAAAATTTTATCTCTTGATTTGTTTGCTAGAGGGTCGACAGCATGGATGCCGTCTGCTGGATTGAGATATAGGGATATTTCCTCAATCCAGCAAAGAATTTTTGTTACCTTGCGAAGCAGTGCTTCTCATTCATGAAAAGCAAGATCTGCTTATGCATTATTATCTGCCATTACGTAAAGCTTGTGCAGCAATGACGATCTTGTAAAAGAAAACTAAATACGCTGTTCCTCAATATTTTTAATTGTTTTGGACACTGCTTTTTCCAGATTCACTTCCGCATTTTTTAAGGCTTCTTCCCGGCTACAATCTGGTGGATTAATCCCGATAATCTGACTAAATCCAGACTCATATAGTGACTCAATCCCATCCCCCACCAGTCCAGCAAATGCAAGCACCGGTTTATTGAATTTTTGTGCTACTTGTGCCACGCCAAATGGGGTTTTGCCTAATTTAGTTTGCTGATCAAGCTTGCCTTCACCGGTCAGAACATAATCGGCTTGAGCTATTTTATTGGCTAAATCTGTCTGCTGAATGATGAGTTCCACACCTGATCGAATAGAAGCAGCTGTGAATGCCATTAAGCCAAAACCGAGTCCACCTGCCGCACCCGCACCTGCAACATGACGATGATCACGTCCAATGTGCCGAGCAACCAGATCGGCGAAATGACTGAGGTTTTGATCCAGTTGCTTGACCATTTCCGGTGTCGCACCTTTTTGTGGGCCAAAGATCGCTGAAGCACCATTGGGTCCACACAGCGGATTATTCACATCCGATGCAATGATAATTTCAATATCCGCCAGCCGTGAATCCAGTTCGGATAAATCAATTGCTATGATTTGATCTAGGTTTCCACCGCAAACCTGTATTTCTAATCCTTGGGCATCTAAAAACCGAGCGCCTAAGGCCTGTATCATTCCCGCACCGGCATCGTTCGTCACACTGCCACCTAAGCCAATGATGATTTTACTGGCCTCTAAATCGAGCGCAGACTTGATCATTTCTCCTGTGCCACAGGTTGAGGTCAGCAGAGGATTACGCCTTGCAGCTTCCAGCAGATCTATGCCATTGGCTTTGGCCATTTCAATGATTGCGGTTTTTCCTGCATCAATTACGCCAAAATACGTCTGGATGCGCTGATCAGGCAATGGCCCTGTCACTTCACAGGGAATGCGCTGTCCTTTTGAACTTGAGATCAGTGTATCGACCGTGCCTTCCCCTCCATCCGCCATAGGAACATGAATGCACAAAGCATCAGGCAACACGTTTTGAATGCCACGCTGCATGGCCTGACAGGCTTGTTCAGCACTCATACTTTCTTTAAAGGAATCTGGAGCAAGAACAAAAGTAAGCGGCATATGGTTATTTTTATCTAGGCGGATTCAAGCGGCAAGTGCAACAGTATAAAAACCAGCCATAACTTCACTAGGCGTATACCAACCTAGTGTTTTTCTAGGACGATGGTTGAGTGCAAATTCTATCTGCTCTATTTGTTCGTTTGA